>CAYYTN010000017.1:0-13258 GCA_964474495.1 uncultured Chloroflexota bacterium | reverse complement strand
ATCCTGGCCAAGAACACCGCCGTCACCTACGCCGGGATCAAGTTCAACATCATCGACACGCCCGGCCACGTCGACTTCGGCGGCGAAGTCGAGCGCGGTCTCGCCATGGCCGACGGCGCCCTCCTGCTCGTCGACGCCAGCGAAGGCCCCCTGCCGCAGACGCGCTTCGTCCTGAAGAAGGCCCTCGAGAGCGACCTCCAGATCATCCTCGTCATCAACAAGGTCGACCGGCCCGACGCCCGCATCTCCGAAGTCGTCGACGAGGTCTACGAACTGTTCTTCGATCTCGGGGCCGAGGAGGGCCAGATCGACTTCCCCATCGTCTATTGCGTCGCCCGGGCCGGCACCGCGTCGCTGGAGGCCGACTCCGCCGGCGCCGACCTGGCCCCGCTCTTTCGGCTCATGGCCGAGCACATCCCCGCGCCCACCTACCAGGGCACCGGGCGCCTCCAGGCCCTGGTCACCAACCTCGACGCCTCCCCCCACCTCGGCCGTCTCGCCGTCTGCCGGGTGGTTGAGGGCGAGATTTCTCCCGGCCGGCGGGTGGCCCACTGCCGCCGCGACGGCAGCGTCGAATTCGCCAAGATCACCGCCCTCTGGGTCACCGAAGGCCTCGAGCGAGTCAAGGTCGAGCGCGCCGCCCCCGGCGACATCATCATCGTCGCCGGGATCGCCGACATAACCATCGGCGAAACCCTGGCCGATCCGGAAACTCCCGAACCGCTGCCGGGAATCGACATTGACGAGCCGACCATGTCCATGACCCTCGGCATCAACACCTCCCCGCTGGCAGGGCGCGAAGGCAAGAAGCTCACTTCCCGGCTGCTGCAAAATCGGCTTGAGGCGGAAGTCGTTGGTAACGTCTCCATCCGCATCGGTCGCTCGCAGAGCTCCGACGCCTGGATCGTCGAGGGCCGCGGAGAATTACAGCTCGCCGTGCTCGTCGAGACGATGCGCCGCGAAGGCTTCGAGTTGACCGTCGGGAAACCCGAAGTCCTCACCCGGGAGGTCGACGGCGTCCTCCACGAGCCAATTGACAACCTCTTCATCGAAGTCCCGCAGGAATTCGTCGGCGCCGTCAGCCAGAGCCTGGCCGCCCGCAAGGGCCAGATGCGGCACATGACCAACCACCGCAACGGCGGCGCCTACCTGGAATTCGAAGTGCCGGTGCGCGGGCTTTTCGGCTTTCACACCGACTTCATGACCTGCACCAGCGGCACCGGGATCATGAACCGCACCTTCGCCCGTTATCAGCCGTGGCTCGGTGCTATCCGCACGCGGGCCACCGGCAGCCTGGTCGCCGATCGCGCCGGGTCGTCCACCGGCCACGCGCTCTTCAGCCTGCAGAAGCGCGGCAGCATGTACATCCCGCCCGGGGTCCCGGTCTACGAAGGCATGATCGTCGGCGAAAACGCCCGCTCCGAAGACATGGACGTCAACCCGACGCGCGAAAAGAAGCTCACCAACATGCGCAAGACCGGCTCCGACAGCGCCGAAGACCTGACCCCCTACACGCGGCTCTCCCTCGAGCAGACCCTTGGTTTCCTGGGCTCCGGCGAGTGTGTTGAGGTCACCCCGCGCTCCCTGCGCATGCGCAAGGCGATCCTCGACGTCCAGACTCGAAGCCGTCAGTCGAAAAAGGCCGCCCTCGCCGGATCCTGATTGTCAGCCGCGACTGGCGCGCATCGCCGCCGGCCGCGTCGCCTCCGTCGTGTCGCCGCCGGCCGTCCGGCGACCATCAATCCCGACGCGACCCGCCCCGCGACCTGCCTAGGCGTCTGCCTGATCCTCGTCCCATTCCGGGAAGAACTGCTTCCAGTTCTCGTAGATGATCATGTCCTGCATTTCCTTCGGGATCGTCGGCAGCCCGGTCCCCTCCACCGGCGCGTTGATATTGCGCAGGCCGGTGATCACGTTGTCGATCGTTCCCGACGGGAAATCCGACGCCAGCAGGATCTTGTGCATGATCCCGTACTCCATCGCGTTGGTCATCGAGTGCCAGTAACGCCACGGGCGGTAGGGTCGAAATCCTGGTAGACGGGCCCGAGCTTGAGCCCGCGCAGGCCCAGATCCTGAACGCAGCGCTCAAATTCCTCCGGGTGGCCCGGCTGCGTCGGGTCCACCGCCTCCTCTGCAAGAGGCTTTCGCCGCCAACCGCCGCGTTCGCGCGTACCGCTCCCAACGCGTGAATCCTGGCTATGGAACCGGCCGCTATCCGGTCTTGACTGCCTGCCAGGAGTCCAGCCAGTCCCGGTGCGACGTGTAGCCGGTCTGTGGCTCTGCCGCCGGAGTGATGGACTCGAACATGGCCCTCGTTTCCGTTGCCAGGACGATCGAGTAGTCGTAGATCTGGACCGACTCTTCGATCGTGCCAATCGACTTCCGATTGACTGTGGCTGAAACGAGGTTCTCCGCGATCCGTGCCTGCACGTCCGGCGACAGCATCAAGTCGATGTATTCGTACGCGCAGTCCACGTTGGCCGCCGTAGTCGGAATTGCCAGACCATCCCACCAGCCGTTTGCGGACTCCCTCCAGAATCCGAAGTCGAGCCTGACACCCTTTTCCGTTGCCCACGTCAGCATCGCTTCCCATCCTCCCATCGCCAGGTCGAGGTCGCCAGAGACAAGACGGTCGGTCGCATCCTGGTAGCCGCGCTGGAATGCCGCGGCGTTCCCGATAAGCGTTGCCGCCTGGCCCGCAACGACATCTAGCTCTGCCGGAGTCAGCATTGGCGCATCGATGTACCCGTTGGCCAGGGCCAGCAGGAAATAGGCAGGTTCGGGCGAGTCGAAGAGCGCAAACTGATTCTTCCATTCGGGTTCCAGCAGTTCCACTATTTAAGTTGGTGGGTTCGGAACGCGGGATGGGTGGTAGACGTACGGCCCGTCTCCCCAGGCGATCGGAGCACCGTATACCTTGCCGTCCGGACCGCGAAGGGAAGAGCTGTCCCGCAGGCCGGGCACCACGTCGACCCAGTTCGAAAGCCGGCTCGTGTCCAGTGGTTGCAGGATCCCGGCCGCAATCATTCGCCGCGCCCAGTGATACGGGATCGTGGCCAGGTCGAACACGTTCCCGACCTCGATCGACGCGATCACGTTCGACCAGCTCCCGGGCCAGGAGCCTTCCAGTGCGATGTTCAAAGCCTCGCGCCAGCTAGCCAGCTCCACATCGCCCTCTTCACCGGCGAGGCCGATGAAACACAGGATCGTGTTGTGGCAGGCCGATACCGTGGGCGTTGTTGTCACGAGCCGTTCGACTTCGACGACCTTCTCAACTTCGATGACCTTCTCGACTTCCACGATCTCCGGCTCGCCCGGGATCTCAACTTCGACGATCTTCGTTTCGCCGGCGATCTCAACCTTCCTAATCACCTCCACCGGGACTTCCTTGATGACCTCGCGTATCTCCACGTCACCACATCCATCCAGGGCCACCATTCCCGCCGTGCCGACTCCAATACCCCGCAACAGCCCTCTTCTGCTCAAACGCTCCATAGACACCTCTCCGAGGATGTTCAGAGTCACGTTCTCAGCCTGCGGGGCCGCATTCTGCCCCGGAACGTAGATATCCGAGTCTGTGCCGGCTGCTCCCGTCCCCATATTATGCGGGGCGCCCCGCCAGGGCCTCGGGCCAGACCCAATCCCGGAGAACCAGGAAGAATCCACCCATGACCGACAAAGCTACCATCCACCACATTCAGGACCTCACCCGCGACGAGGCCGCCCGCATCGCCCCCGACGCCGTCGCCGTCTTCCCCACCTCCTCCACCGAGCAGCACGGCCCCCACCTGGCCGTCCGGGTCGACGCCCGCCTCGTCGGCGAAGTCGTCGATCGCGCCATGCGCCGCGTTTCCACCTCGCGCCCCGTTGTCCTCATCCCGCCGCTCGTCTTCGGCGCCTCCGATCATCACCGGCCCTGGTCCGGGACCCTGTCCCTGAACCTCGACACCTACATGCGCGTCGTCCGCGACGTTTGCGAATCGCTCTACCTGAACGGCTTCCGCCGCGTTCTCATGGTCAACGGCCACGGCGGCAACGACGCCCCCAACATGGTCGCCGCCCGCGATGTCGCCAACCGCTACGACATCCGCATCGACGCCCATTCCTACTGGAACATCGGCCGGTCCAAGCTGGTCGCGCTCGCCCCGGCCGAGTTCGGCCCGCTACCCGGTCACGCCGCCGACTTCGAGACCTCCTGCATGCTCGCCGTCGATCCCGACTCCGTCCGCCCCGACCACCGCGCCGTGATCGCTGCCGTCATGGCCGCCGAAATCGATGGCGAGGCTCCCGCCTTCGGGATCGCCGGGCCCGCCAGCAAGCCCACCCTCGGCTTCTCCGACGACTCCACCCACGCCAACGCCGAGCTCGGCGAAGCGTTCCTGGACCGCGCCGGGCAGAGCCTGGCCGAATACATCGATCGCGAATTCGCCGGCTAGCTGCCGGACCCGCGCCGAACGCCCGGGTCCAACGCCGCGATCAACCCGCTGATATGGCCCACCGCGTGCGCCCGCGCCCGATGTCCGTAGGCCGAATCATTGACCATCCCCGGCACGTGATCGTCGACTAGGTAGCCATCGAACCCGGACTCGTGCAAAACCCGAATCACCGCCGCCAGGTCCAGGTTCCCCTCGCCCAGGAAGCACTCCTCGAAGCTCTCGGCGGTCCCGCGAACGTCACAAGAATGGACGTAGCAGATTCGCTCCCGCTCGGCGAGGTAGCGCACCGCTTCCAGGCAGTCCGACCCCATCATCGCCGACCACGATCCGGTGCAGAACTGCATGCCCAGGTTCGGGCTCGGCGCCATCTCAAACAGCCGCTTGAACGCCTCGAAATCGATGAGCGCGCGCCCCACCCTGCTGGCGATGTCGGAGCGGGTCCGCGTACTCCAAGGGTTTCTCCCCGGGCAGTTCCGGGGTGATGGGCTGGATACCGGTCGCGCCCAGCTGAGCCACGAACATCAACGTCTCCTCATCCAGTTGCTTGAGTTGCCCGGCCCCGACCCGCATCGATCCTCCCGGTGTCCATCGCCCGAATCGCGGCCACTATACCGGGCCTCCCGCGGCTAATTCGGGCGCCGCCCCCTCCCGGTCCTCGACCGCCTAGGTCAGCCCGCGGCAGTTCACGCAGCGTCGCTTGACCCGGTCCAGCACCCCGTCGAAGTCCCCGCCGTCATCGCGCATCACCGCCTCCACCTTCTGCAGCATCGCGTTCGGCGCGATCGGATTTCCGCACACCTCGCACAGCGCCTCGGCGTCGCTGAAGATCACCTCCCGCACCGGTTCGGCGCCGACCACCATGCCCGGTTGGACCGCGATCGCGCCAAACTCTCTTTCGGGGCAGCGTTCTTCGCACAGGCCGCAGCCGGTGCATGACCCGGCCTCGAAGCTAATCGCCAGCCGGCCGTCATCGGTGTTGCTCGTCAGGGCCCCGGGCGGGCACACATCCACGCAGGTCAGGCAACCCGTGCAGGCCGAATGCTCGATCCTCACGATCGCCGTCCGGGCCGCCCGATGACGCACCGTCGTTGTGCCGGCAAAGCTGGCCGCTTGCGCCAGCCGGGCGACCGCCCGGTGCTCGGCGCCGCCACGATCCAGGTTCAGCGGCGTATCGGCCGAGGCGGCGATCGGGCTCCCGGCGGCTGCCGGGCGCGCAAGCAAATCCGCCAACCCCTCTCGACCCTCCGGCTGTTCGTACCGCACCAGGTCGGGGTCCGCGCCGATCGCTCCCAGCACCTCGCGGCAGTAGTCCGCCGTCCCGGCGGCGGCATCGCTCTGGCCCACCGCACACTTCTCAAAACAGGAACTCAGCAAGACGCGCTCGGCGCCCCGGCCCAGCGCGCGGTTGACCCACGCCGGCCGCACCGCCGCCAGGCACGGCACCTCCACCGGCGCCCACTCCGGCGGCACCGTCGCCCCCGCCGCCGGCACCGTGCGCAATTGAAGCAGCCCGCGCTCGCACACAAACACCACCGAGCGCGGGTCTTCATCGGTTGCATCCGCCAGCGCCGCATCAATCTCCGCTTCGATGCCGACCGGCGTGCAGCCCGGCAGGTACATCGCTTCGGTCGGGCACGCCGTCAGGCAGAGACCGCAGCGCGTGCACTCGTCCTTATCGACCCGCACCTTCCGGCCCTGGATTTCAATCGCGTCGAACGGGCAGGCAACCTCGCAAACATTGCAGCCGCGTCCCGCCGTGCACGGCTCCGGCAGAACCGCCGGCGTCGCCGTATAGCGGTGACTCGGGGTCGCGAAGAGATCGCGCCGGCTCACCGCCGCGCCGCGCCGCATGAACTCAATCTTCATGTTGTCCGCCGCCGCGCCCTGGTACGTCCGCGCCCGCGCCACTCCGCCCCGGATCAACCCCCGCGACCGGCTAATCTCCGCCGCCTCTCCTGGAGCCCCCCCGACCCGCAGCAAATCCACCACCACCAGCCCCAGCGGGTCCACGCCATTTCGCGCCAGCGCCGCCTGCAGCGCCGAATCCTCCTCGTTCGCCGGGCTGGAAACGAGCACCACCCGGCTCATCGCCCCGTCCGCCAGCGCCGCCTCGATTCCGTCGGCGTCGACCCCTGTACCGGCCACTACGGTGGCCTCCGGGAATTCATCCCGCGCCCATCCGGACAGGGCCACGCCGGCGCCGTCCTCGTCGATCACCAGCAACACCGCGCTCTCCGGCGCCACCGGCAGTGGCAGCGAGTGCAGCGGATGCTGCGCCATTTGCAGATCACTAGTCAACGTTCGCGCTCATTTCCGTCACATCCGCCAGCAACGCGCGGGCGAGTTCTCGATCGTGTCCCACAAACGCCGCCGCCATGGCGGTGATTGCTCGATAGAAGCTTTCCGGTTTGAACGCCTGAATGCCCCGCGCCAGCTCCGGAATCCACCAGCCCAGGTGCTCGTCGAGAAACGTGCACTCCCGGCGCAGGAAGCGGCCGACCTGTGAATCCCGGTCCTCCTCCCAGGCCTGTGATTCCTGCAGGCACAGGTGCGCCATGAACTCCAGCTCGACCGTGATGTCGTCGGGTTCGGCGGCCTCTTCCGGAGACAGCGACAGCCCGGCGGCCCGATACTCCACCGCCAGCCGCGCCGTAGTCGCCGCCCGGTCGGCGCCGTCGAACGAGGCGAACACCGACTCATAGGGCGGAATCGTCGGCCCGTCCAGCGAGGCCACCCGGAACAGCCCTGTGTAGTCGTTCTGCAGCTGCGTCAGATCCGACAAGTCGACCTCGTCCAGCAGATCCAGGAAGGCTTCCCACTGCGCGTGGACGACAAAACCGCCAAACGGCTCCTGCCGGCGCACTTCCGCCACCACCGGCGCCAGATTGGTGAAACGTTCCGCCGAAGGCGCCAGCAGCGACTGGGCCAGCAGGCGATACGCGACGGCTCGATTCGCCGCCAGTTCAGAATGGTTCATGGCAGAGACACCAGGAGGCCGGCTCGACCGCCCCTGCGGGTTGTCGAGCCAACGCCGGCCTCCTTCAGGGTCTACCTATCGTCCGGAACTAATTCGTAGACGATTGCGGAGAGGAAGAATAGCAGCACCCCGATCGCGAACAATCCGGGCGCGAATACCAGTCTCGGGTTGCTAATCTCGGGTCCCGTGGTCGCTCCGATCGGAGCGGCCAGGAAGAATCCGCCCACAATGAGGGCCATTCCGAGGACCAACACTATGGCGGCGAGTGTCATTCTCATGCCGAGCTCCCTTCGGCGACGTCAGCGACGTCCGTAATCGGAAACACCTTGAGGAACAGTAGAAAGAGCAACGCGCCCAGCGCGAGCACTCCCAGCACCACCAGGTACTCCACGCCCGATGGCGCGTACGAACCCGGCTCGTAAGGCAGGATCGAGCCGTGCGTCTGCGACGGCACGACCGTCACGTAGCGCTTGCCGATGGTTGCCGCATTGATCAACACTCCCGCCAGGGCGATCAACGGGATGCTGTACTGCTTCGCCAGCGTCTGTATCAGCAAGATGGATAGCCCCATCAGGAGCAACCCCACCGTCAACCAGAAGATCCAGGCATAAGGATCGGCAATCACCGCGTCCGTAACCCGGGCCTCTCGCGGATTCTTGGCGAAAATCGCCACCAGGTACTCGATCACCATGAAATAGCCGGATACGAGACCCAGGGTCAGCATGGTATTGCCGATCCAGGCGAAGGTCGTCTTCGGGATGCGGCTCTGCAGCCGCAGACCGCTCCGGGTAATCGCCGCGAGCAGGGCGATCATGCCCAGCCCGCTCGACGCACCCAGCACAACCAGGCTCGGCGCCTGCAGGGCGCTGAACCAGCCCGGGCGCCCCGGCTGCAAGCCGAAGACCAGACCGAGGGTCGAGTAGGCCACGATGATCAGCGGGATCAATATCCACGCCAGGGTGCCTGACATCGCGCGATGCCGGCTACGTTCCGCCGGCGTGTCCCGGTAACCGGCAGCCCACAGCCGGTACAACCAGCTCGGGCCCTTGCCGGTGGCCGCCAGGGTGGCCGCGTCGCGCCGTCCGGACAGATACAGGTACACCGCCGCCGCAACCAGCTCGGCCACGATTACAATCGCGAACGTGCCGAAGAACGGCGATCCGGGCCGGGCGTAGAGCAGCAGGTTAACGACACCCGCGGCCGGCCGGCCGAGATCGGCAATGACCATCAGCATGCTCATCACCAGCGAGACGACCGTAAGCGCTAGGCCAAGCCGAACAACCGGTTGCAGATGGTCCAGGTGCAACACCCGAACGAATGCCGCCAGCGCCAGCCCCGTAAAGGCCATGCCGACGAAGTAGAGGTCCATCACGATGTACAGACCCCAGGCCACCCCGCCGCGGTTACCGATGTCACCGAGGCCGGTCACGATCTCGCCTTCGGTCAGCTGTTGCGACCAGGCGACCCCGCCGGCCGCGATCAGCAGCGCGAAGACCAGAAATAGTAGAAACGAACGCACGCCCGGACGGCCCACGCCGTTCGGCAATGGCGTGCTAACGGATTGCGTCGCCATTATTAGAACGCTCCTTTCACGGATTCGATTTGGCGGGTTTCGGTGGTCGGCTCCGCGTGACCGGAGTAGTACACGCTCGGCCGCGTCCCGACCTCTTCACCGAGCCGAAACACGTCCGTTCCGGTGACTTTCGCCGAGACCTCGCTTTCCGGGTCCTCGACATCACCAAAGGTGATCGCCGAAGCCGGGCAGATGTTCGCGCAGGCCGGTTCAAGGCCCTGGGAGACCCGGTGCACGCAGAACGTGCACTTCTCCACCACGCCCTTGTGCTGAGCGCCGCCGGCGATTTCGCGCCCTTCGGTCTCACCACCGCCGCGGTAGCTGAAGTCGAAATCGGGGTTGCGGTAGGACGGCGTCATGCCGCCCACAACTTCGCCCATCGACTCGGCCCCAACCTCGTTCCAGTCGAAGTACTGGTTCTTGGCCGGGTCCTTCCAGTTGAAGTAGATCACCCCGTACGGGCAGGCCACTTCGCAGTACCGGCAGCCGATGCAACGGTCGTGATCCGCGACCACGATTCCGTCCTCGCGCTTGAACATCGCCCCGACCGGACAGACCGACACGCACGGGGCATTGTCGCAGTGCTGGCACGGCCGTGGCAGCGCCCATACATGGGCGTCCGGGTATTCGTGATCCTCCATGCGGAAGACGTACATCCAGTGGATTCCCTGCGAAGTATTGTTTTCCACCTTGCAGGCGATCATGCAGGAGCGGCAGCCGTAGCATTTGCTCAGATCGATATGCATTGCATAACGCGCCATAGCAGCTACTCCTCCGTCCTTTGAACGCGGACCTTGACGTGGTACGACTGGTCCGCCGTATTGGTTACATAGCCGGGTCCGCTGAAGAACAGCGTGTTGGGCGTCGGCCCGGCCTCCTTGGTCCACGGATGCGTCCACATCCCGTAATGGGCGGACATCGCCACCGTGTCCGGACGGATGGTCTCCATCAGCGTCAGCGAGGTCTCGATTCGCCGCGTGGCGCCCGAAACCGCGTTGTGCGACTCGACCATCACCGTGTCACCTTCCGCCAGTCCCCGTTGCTCCGCCGTGCGCGGGTTCATCACCAGCGCCTGCGTCGGGGCAATCTCGTTCACCAGCGGGATGAAGGTGCTCCGGGCCTGCTTGAACTCGATCTTCTTGTAGCTGATCAAGGTCAAGTCGTAGTTGTCCGGCGAGCTGTCCATGGTCATCGGACGCCACTGCGGATACGCGGTGTAGTCCTGCCAGAAGATCTTGTCGACGCCCATTTCCTGCATCGTCTGGCTGTAGCCCATCAGTGACTCGCCATAGAAGCGGTGCTTGATACCGCCGTAAGGCTCGTCCCAGGCGTAGGCGTAGTATTTCTCCGCGGCCACTGGCTTAACCGAGGTTATGCCGGCCGTTTCAAAGTGCTCAACGCCGTCATAGCCACTCTGGCGGGCCCAGTTGTCGAAGATCTGCCGGACTTCCGGCTTCGTCTCGAGGTCCAGGGCGTACTCGTCCTTGAGCTTGACGTTCTTGTTGATCTCCTCGAGGTAGCCGCCCTCACCGTAGAGGTTGCCCAGCTTCTCGCAGAGGTCAAGGTAGATGTCGATCTCGCCGCGCGACTCGAACAAGGGATCGATCGGCGGCACCCGCAGCGACTTCGCGTCCTTGTACTGCGTGTTCACGCTCAGCGGCCCCTCATACTTCTCGATGGTCGCCGCCGGTAGAACGATATCGCCGAACAGGTCCGCCGTTTCGCTCAACCACGGGTCGATCACCGCGACGAACTTCAACTTCATATAGGAGTCGATGATCGCCTGTTGATCGAGGAACGAAGCCACCGGGTTGGCCATGTGGATGATCATGACCTCCGGCACAACATCCAACTCGTACTTCTCCGGGTCCAGCATCGCGTGCGCGACCACTGACGAGTTGTTGCTGTTAATCGGGAAGAACTTGCTCTTGTTCAGGTAGAGGTTGTAAGGCCCTTCCCCAATCGAGATCGAGTCCAACCCGTCGAAGTTTTTGTGGACGGCGCGTCCGAAATCGGACCGCAGCCCACCAACCACTTCGATCGCGCCCAGCAGCATGAACGGGAAGATCGCCGCGCGAACGGCCTGGAACCCCAGTTCCTGCTGCGACACGTGGTAGCCCATCAGCGCCACCGGCCGGTACGGGACTTCCACCCCGTCGATCACCGTGGTGCTGCCGATCATGGCGTTCTCGCCCAGCTCGATGCCGATGCGGCGGATGTCCGCCGCCGGGAGACCCGTGATCGGGGCTGCCCATTCCGGCGTCATGCCGGCAATGTGCTCAACGAAGTGCTCGAACGACGGACGGACCGTCTCGCCGTTCACCACATACTCACCCGTCAGCGCCGGGTCCATGCGGGCCCCGTCATGCGGTCGGGCGGAATCGGTGTTGCGATCCCAGACCAGCTCGATCGGATCGGATTCCTCGTCCTCCGGCTCACTTCGCACGAAGGTGCCGTCGGACTTCACCAGGAATGGCGAGTTCGTAAACCGCCGCAGGTAGTCCTGGTCCAGGAAACCGTTCTCCACCAGCACGTTACACAGGGCCATAAAGAAGGCCACGTCCGTGCCCGGCTTGATCGGCATCCACTCGTCGGCGAACTGCGCCGAGTTGCGCCGCATCGGATCGATCTGGATCACCTTGATGCCGCGCTCGCGGGCTTCCAGCAACTCCTGGTGCCAGGTGATCTGGCACATCTTGTTGCCGCCGCCCGCTGTCATTCCCCAGCCCCACGACAGCAGGTACCGGGTGTGGTTGAAATCGGGATGCAGCCCACCGTGGAAACCGATGTTGTACTCGCATCCCCGGTACGCGGCGTCGGAGCAGTAGGCCCCGTGGTGGAGCTTCAACGCCCCGGTCGCGTTCACAAAGGCTTTGTCATAGAACGACTTCGCCTTGCTGCGACCCTTCTGCCACACAAACAGCTTCGGGTCGCGGCTGCGCGCTTCTTCCACCCGTTCGGCCACCTGGTTCAGCGCGTCTTCCCAGGATATCGCCTTCCACTTCCCGGGCACACCTTTTTCATTCGTCCGCTGGAGCGGAGTCTTGACCCGGTTCGGGTCGTAGATTGCCTGTATCTGGGCCGCGCCCTTGGGGCACAGCGTCCCGCGATTGCGGGGATGGTCCGGATGGCCTTCAAGCTTCACCAGCCGTCCGCCGACCTTGCGGGCGATCAACCCACAATCCTGTTTGCCGATCCAACAGGTGGTCGGGACAAACTCTTCGGCGGCGGGCAGACTCTGAGCGCTGACGTCGGGCGCAAGCGTGGATAGATCTCCACTGATGAAACGGCTGATTGCCGCCGCTCCACCGGTCGCACCCGCCCCTTTTATGACGGTGCGTCTGCTGGCTCGCATCCAGTCTCCTTCCGCGAATGAAGGAGGAACAGGGCGTTCTTGCCCCTGGGGGCCCCCCCTCTAATGACACTGGGATTATTAATATGAAACCGAGGTCAACGGCGCGACAAAGTCGATCAATCGAACCTCACAGATTCGTCAACGCGCCGCCCTTGCCCCGTATCCGCCGGTCCGATGATCCGGTCGCCGCGGCGAATACCCGCCGGATTGGCCTCCGCCCGGGCCCTGCCCCGCTCCCTCACCCGGCCCGGCCATTGGCGCGCCGCAAACCCGGGACACTCCGGGTCGCGCTGGTACAATCCCGTCCTCGCGGAAGTTCCGATCAGCCTTGCTGCTGAGTTGATCGGAGGGGGCTTCTGTCGTTCCGGGGTGAACACTTGCACGGGAAGCCGCTAGTCGCGCCATCGTCAGGAGTCAGGGGAGGGTCGACTTCGATGTGGCGAATCACGGTTATTCTCGTGTTCGGGATGGCCTTCCTGGCCGCTTGCGCTTCCGGCGAGCCCGACGCGCCGCCCCAGGCCGTGCTGGAAATCAACTCCGGCGGAGTCGACATCCAACGGCCCGGCGACACCGGTTTCACTCCCGCCGAGAACGGCATGGAACTGGCCCTCGGCGACCGACTCCGGCCCCAATCGGGCAGCAACGCCGCGATCATCTTCTTCGAGGGTTCCGTGGTCTTCCTCGACGAAGGCTCCGACGTCACCATCGAGCAGCTACTCGGCTCGCGCGATAGCGGCCAGTCCAACCTGCAGATCTTCCAGGCCGCCGGACGCACCCTGCACCGGGTGAACAAGCTCGTCGACGCCGAGAGCAGCTACGGCGTCCGCACCAGCAGTTCCATCGGCCTGGTCCGCGGCACCAACTTCATCGTCAACGACAGCCCCGACGGCACCAACTGGAAGAGCGTTGAAGGCGAC
>CAYYTN010000016.1:17444-17668 GCA_964474495.1 uncultured Chloroflexota bacterium | reverse complement strand
GATGGAGAGAGACCGGGCGGATACCGCGAGCCGGCCCGGCTATTCTGTGGCGAAACGTGACGGGGGATAATCGGGGGATGCGGCCGGCCAACGTAACGGCCGGCAGGGTGACCCGTTTGGAACAACGAACCACTGGCGGAAGGCAATTGGGGAACTCCGGCGGAAGCGGAAAAAACCAATCAGATGACCTCGACGAAATCATTCTGCGCGCGACCAGGCTGGAC
>CAYYTN010000016.1:0-17434 GCA_964474495.1 uncultured Chloroflexota bacterium | reverse complement strand
GAATTCGCCCCGCGAATTCATCGATTCGTGGCGTACCGGACGAACAACCGCAGCCTGGCTGACGACCTGACGAACCAGATCTTCATGCAGGCCCTGCGCGCAATCGGGAGATATCAGCATCGTTCGGTGCCGGAGTTCACGGCCTGGATCTTTCGCATCGCCCGCAACGCGATCGCCGACCACTGGCGACGCAACCGCGACCACGTGTCGCTGGACCCGGATGTGCACCTGCGCGACCAGGTGGACGAGGGCCGCGACTTCGTGCGGATCGATAACGCCGACATGCTGTCGCAGGCGCTGGAACACCTGACGCCGGAGCAGGCGGAGGTGATTGCGATGCGCTTTTCCCAGGGGATGAGCCACGCGCAGATCGCGGCCATCCTGGACAAGAAGGAACCGGCGGTGCGGGCACTGCAGTTTCGAGCGCTGACGACGTTGCGGTCGTTGATCTCGCGGGAGCCGGCGGAATGACCGGGGATATGCAGGACATCCTGACGCTGTGCGTGGATCGCTACCTGGAAGGGCGCTGGACGTTGCAGGATTGCCTGCGCCGGTTCCCGGATCATGCGGAGGTTATCACCGATCTGCTGGACCTCTGCGATCAACTGCGCGAGCGGGCACCGGCGCCGATGAACCGGCAGCAGTTGGCGGCGGGTGAATATGAAATAGCGGCCGAGTTGGACCGGTTCGTGGAATCGGGCCGGGGCCGGTTCAGCCTGGGCAGGTTGCTGGCGGGGCTGGGCTCGGCGGCGATCAAGTCGCGGATCGCGGTGGCGGCATCGGCGCTGATGGCGCTGATCCTGGTGGGTGGGAGTGTGTCGCTGGCGGCGACGTTCAGCGGGCCCGAAAGCGTGCTCTATGACTACAAGCTGGCCCTGGAGCAGGTGCAGGTGCGGCTGGCGCCGGAGGCCGAGAAGCCGGGTCTGTATATGGAACTGGCGGAACGACGGCTGGATGAACTGGAGGAGCTGGGGGAGGATGCCGCGCAGGAACTGTCCGACAAGGTCGCGCGCCACTACGACGAATTCGTCAATGACGGCCTGGCGACGCTGCAGGTGATGTCGAGCCCGGATACGGGCGCGCCGGACGCGGATTTCGTGGATTCGAGGGAAGACTATGTGGTCCGGTTGGGCGAGCACCGGGAGCGCCTGGAGACCTTCGTGGCGGCGGAACCGGAGGGCGACGGGGCGGCCCACGATCTGCTGGCGCTCAACGACACCAGCCTGGAAAGCGTGCCGACGCTGCCGCCGGAGGACGAGTCGGTACCGGTGCTGGCGACGCCGGAAACGCAGGAGCCGGAACTGCTGCTGACACCGACGCCGAGCCCGACGCCGGACATCCTGGCGATGCCGCCGACGGAGTTCAGCGGGACGGTGACGGCGCTGGGCACGACGGCGCTGATGGTGGATGGGCGGCGGGTGATCGCGGATACAGCGCTGGTGCCGGGTCTGACGGTGGTGGGCCTGCCGGTGGTGGGGAGCAGGGTGGCGGTGGCCGGCTTCGAGAGGACGGACGGGGTGGTGGTGGCGGCGTCGATTCGGGTCGAAACGGCCGCAGCGACGCCTGCGCCGACGGCCACGGCGACGCTGGAACCGACATTGATTCCGACGGAGACGCCGACGCCAACCTTCACGGAGACTCCGACGCCGACCTTCGCGGAAACACCAACGGCCACCGGGACGCCGGCTCCGACCGAGACGCCGGCGCCCGACGCCGAGGGCGCGGTGTTCACGACTACCGGGACGGTGACCGGGCTGGTGGATGAGGCGATGGTGGTGGGCGAGTTGACGATCCGGCTGGTCCCTGAGGATGGGGAAGCGCCGACGCTGATCGAGGGCGGCGAGATCGCCGTCGGCGCCACTGTGCGGGTGGTGGGGCAGGTGCTGGCCGGGAACGTGCTGGTGGCGACGACGGTGGTGGTGGAGGTCCCGGCGCCGCCGGTCGGTGAGGAACCGGAGGACGGCGCGACGCCGACGCCGACCCCGGCCGCCGATGACGAGACGCCGACGCCGACCGCGGAGCCCGAGGAGACCCCGACGCCGGAGGAAGGGACGCCGACGGCGACCCCGGCGCCTGATGACGAGACGCCTACGCCTACGCCGGCGCCGGGGGAGGGGACGCCAACCCCGGCTCCGGATGACGGGACACCGACGCCGACGCCGACCACGGGACCGGACCCGGAGGCTACTCCGACGGCGACCCCGGCAGAGGACGCCACGCCGACGCCGACGGCGCTACCGGCGAACGTGATCGTTGTGGGGCTGGTGGAGGCGGTTGATGAGGAGAGCGTGCAGGTGGACGGGCAGGTGTACCAGATCGTGGCCGGCGAGGGCGGGACGGACATCCGGACGCCGCTGGCGATCGGTGACCTGGTGACGGTGGAGGCGCGCCGGTTGGAAGACGGGACGCTGGTGGCGACGGTGATCGACTCGGCGGCGACGCCAATGCCGACCCCACCGACCCCACCGCCGACACCGGATCCGACGATCACCCCGGTGGTGGAGGAAGCCCCGGTTGA
The DNA here is from genome assembly GCA_964474495.1 of uncultured Chloroflexota bacterium. Lineage (GTDB taxonomy): Bacteria > Chloroflexota > UBA11872 > UBA11872 > VXNJ01 > JASLPR01. Next base: position 14,916 of record CAYYTN010000016.1, on the reverse strand, counting down.
TGAGACGGAGCCGGCGACGGGCTAACCGGGCGGGGATGCGACGGGGGCGGCCTAGGCCATGCCGCGCTTGCGGGCTTCGGCCTGCTCGTTGAAAACGTAGCGGGTAACTTCGTCCTCGCGGCGAATCGACAGGTCCATGAACTGGCACTTGTAGCGGTAGATCATGCGGTCGGCGACGCGCCGCTCGTCAATATCCCCGACGACCTCGACGCGGACGTGGAACGGGGTCCGGGACCCGGCCAGCTCGAAGGTTAGGTCAACGGTGGCATCGGGTCCCAGGGGCAGGCGCTCGTCAGTCTGGAAGGCGGCGCCGCCGGCGCTGAGATCGAGCACGAGAACAGGGAAGTCGTCGTCGACGCTGGGGGCCTGGTTGCTGTCGAAGATGTGGAGCGTGCAATCCATGTTGACCGGGAGGCGGACGTGGGATCGCTGGTGTCGCCGGGTGAACTCGGTCGGCGGTCGCATGCGCCACATGAAGATCGGCTCGCGGACGACGGAGAGGCGGCGGCTGCGAGTGACGACGAGGGCGCGGGTCCGTTCGTTGAAGATGACGACGCCGATGTCCCTGGAGGCATCGATCGCCACCGGGCCGCCGCGGTAGGTCGGCGCCATGACCAGCATGCCCTCGTTGTCGAGATCCTGAATGACGGTGGGCCACTTCTCTTCGTTGCCGCTGGGCCCTACGCATTCCAGGGTCACTTTGCGGCCGATCTCCATGACGGCCAGGCCCTGCTCGAAGGGATAGGGCTCTTCGCGGACGCGCCGGCGCTGGGGGCTGCCGACGCGGGTGTCGAGCTGAACCTCGTAGAGATAGCGCGAAATCTCGTTACTGTGGCGGGGCGGGGTGTTGACGAACTTGCAGCGGTAGACGCGGATGATGCCGCGGGCGCGCTCGCTGGTATTGCTGCCCATGATCTCGATCTCGGTCTCGAAGGACTCGTCGAGATGGGGCAGGGGAAGCTGGAGGTTGAAGAGGAAGTTGTCGCCTTCGAGAACCTCGATGAGGGACTCGAACTGCACGCCGCCGACGCTGATGTCGACGACGTTGACCGGGTACTGGAGGGGGGGCGCTTCTTCTTCGCCCTCGGCGGGCGGGGGGAGGTCGGTGCGGCGGACTTCGAGGACGGACCCGGGGAGACGCACCTCGGCGCGGAGCTGGGCGCGGCCGATGCCCTTGCGTATCTCGCGCGGCCGATCTACCCGCCACAAGGTGTCGGGCCAGGTGGTGAAGCCGCGCAGGATGGAGGTGGTTTCAAAACGATCGAGGGCGACCTCGGCGGTGAGGGCCAACTCGGAGCCGGGCCCAACGCCCTCGAGGTTGATCTCCTCCTTGGGCGGGGTGATCCACAGGTGGTCGAGGTCCATGTACATGACGAGGCTGCGGAACTCGCGCGAGCCCAGGTTGGTGGTGGCCTTGACCACCAGGCTGGTGGTGCGCCGGAAGGCGTGGGTGGCGGTGATGCGAGTCTCTTTGACTGCGGCAACTTCACCGACTTCGGCGGCTCCGGTGGCTTCGGTCACGGCGTCCTCGTCCCGACGGTTCGAAAGGCGGCTAACTGGTCCGACCTCATGATAGCGCCGGTTTGCGCGCCGGGAACGGGTAAACTGGACCGGGAGCCGGGGGCGCGGAGCCAGCAACCATCGCGTTTGCGGGTGGGCCTGAGTATCCTTTGGCCGGAAATCCGGCGCCGCGCAGTAGTCATTCGGGAAGAAGGGGGACGCCTTGGCTCCTATTCGATTTGGAATCATCGGCTGCGGGAATTGGATGCGGATGTCGCATATCGAACGGCTGGTGGCCTCGCCGGAGGCGGAGATCGTGGGCCTGGCGGACCCTTCGGGTGAGTCGATCGCGACGACCCGCGCGACGTTCCCGGCCCTGCAAGAGACCCCGGCGTTCGCGGATCACCAGGAAATGATGGCGGCGACGAAGCCGGACGCGGTGGCGATCGCAACGCCGCACACCCTGCATATGCGACATGCCATGGACGCCTTCGACGCCGGCTGCCACATCCTGCTGGAGAAGCCGATGGTGACGTCGGTGGGCGAGGCGCGGCAACTGATCGCGCGGCGCGACGAGCTGGGCCTGGAACTGATGGTGTCCTACCAGCGGCACTACCTGCCGGCGTACCGGTACGTGGCCGAGGCGATCGCCCGGGGCGACATCGGCGAGATCGAGTATGTGGCGGGGCTGCAATCGCAGGCGTGGATGGGCGGGACGGCCGGGTCCTGGCGGCAGGATCAGCAGTTTTCGGGCGGGGGCCAGTTGATCGACTCGGGCAGCCACCTGATCGACATCATGATGTACGCGGTGAACCAGGAGGTGGTGGGAGTGATGGCCTACCAGACGAATCTCGCCGCCGACGTGAATATCAATTCGGCGATCGCGCTGCGCTTCGGCAACGGCGCCATGGGGACGATTTCGGTGATCGGGAACGGCCCCCGGAACATGTGGGAGGACGTGAGTTTCTATGGCAGCAAGGGAACGATCTTGCTGCGGACGCCCTCAATCGATGACCACAAGAACACGCAGGTGCTGCACGAGAATCACAAGACGGGCAATGTGGAGATCAAGCTGCCGGAGGGGTCGACGCCGGATCAGAATTTCCTCGATGTCCTGAACGGGACGGCGGAGATGAAGGCGCCGGCGGAGGCGGGGCTGCGGGTGATCCAGGTGACCGAGGCGGCGATGTTGTCGGCGAGGTCGGGCAAGGAAGAGACACCGGGTTAGGGGGCGTTCCGGGACTGAGGGCCAGGGCTTGCGGCGGACGAGCTAGCCGGGCTTGCGGCCCAGGAAGTAGAAGGCCGAGGCCATTTCGGGGGCCATCGGGCGATGGGCGACGAGCAGGTCGAGGTACTTGATCGGGAACGTGAGCCAGGCGGCGATGAACTCGGCGGCCTGGCGGGCGCGGCGGTCGGCCGAAAACCCGCAGAGCAGCCCGGCCAGGTAGCGGCGGGCGACCCAGCTGAACGCGGAGCTGGGGCCGGCGCAGACGCCGATTTCGATTTGCGCAAAATCCTCGAATAGCTTCGCGACGCCGGCGGCGGTGAAGCGGCGGTAGTCGTGGGGGGCGGCGTGGAAGACCTGCATGAACGGGACTTCGCAGTAGACGATCGCACCGGGGCGCAGGACCCGGAGCATCTCGGCGACGGCGCGCTCGGAGTCGGGGACGTGCTCGAGCATGGCCAGCGAGATGAGCCCGTTGTAGGACCCGTCGGCGACGGGCAGGTGGAGGGCGTCGCCGACCATGGTGCTCATGGCAGTGTGGCGGATGTCCAGGGAGTGGGTGGCGGCGGAGACGGACCGCGGGACGTGGGCGGGGGGGAGGGGGCGGTTGCCGCCGCCGACGTTCAACACCGCCGGGGGATGCCCCTCGGGAAGCGCCTCGAGCAAGAGCTGCGAAAACCGGCCGAGGTTGGCGTCGGAGGCGGTGTTGAGGGTGGCGCCGGGGAACCAGTAGAGCCGGCGGGCGATGGACCGCAGGATGTTCAAATCATCATCTCGGCGACGGCGGGCAGGACCTGGCGGATGTCGTCGATGACCAGGGCGGCCGTGATGCCGGGGGCGGGCTCCTGGTCGGGGTCGGTGCGCTTCCAGACGGCCTTGAGTCCGGCGCGGCGCGCGCCGAGGACGTCGACGACCGGGTCGTCGCCGATCATGACCACCTCGGCGGGCTCCAGGCCGAGGCGGCGCGCGATCTCCCGAAAGGTGGTGGGGTAGGGCTTCATCCAGCCGATTTCGGAACTCAACAGGGTGGCGGCCATGAAGTTGGCGATACCGAGCCGGGCGAGGCGCTCGCGGAGCAGGTCTTCGCCCCAGAGGATGTTGGCCAGCAAACCGAGGCGCAGGCCGAGGCTGCGGGCGAAGGTGAGCATGGGGATGATCTCGCCGATCGGCGCCATGCCGTCGTAGAAAGGCTGGAAGTAGGCGTCGAGGGTGGAACGGGCCAGCTCGGGAGGCAACTCGCATTCGAGTTCCCTCAGCGCCTCCAGGAACACCCGCTCGGCCTCCGGCTGGGCCAGGTCGCCGTCGTAGGCGGCGACGACGGCCTCGTGGAAGCTCTCGCCGAGGGCGGCGGCGAGCTGCTCCTGGGAGGGGAACCAGTGGCCGTGCTCGTGGACGATCGGCAGGATCGCGCCGGCGCCTTCGTGGCACGCGGCGCTGCCGGCCAGCGACTCCTGGGTGACCAGGGTGTCACCGAGGTCGAAGACGATGCCCAGAATCACGGGCCTGGCCCCGGAGATATCCGCGGGCCGCCGGCGCGGGACGTCCGGGTGACCAGGGTGTCACCGAGGTCGAAGACGATGCCGAGGATCATGCGCTTCGCCCCGAGAATTTCCGCGGTCGGCTAGTTTCTGCCCGTGCCGGTGGTGGCGTGCACCGCTTTCAGGGAGTGGAGATCGTGCCACTCGTCGGCGGCGATGCGGAGTTCCTTGGCCAGGGATTCGACGAAGCTGTAGACCTCGACGCGGATGCCGTTTTCGCGGACGTAATCGACCAGCGGGACGTAGTCGCCGTCGCCGGAGACGAGGGTGAGAACGTCCATGCTGCCCATGCGCCGCACGATGTCGATAGTGAGGGTGAGGTCCAGGTCGGCCTTGCGGGAGCCGTCGGCGAACACCTTGACCGGCTTGGTGACGATGTCGAAGCCGCGGTCCCAGATAGGCTCAACGGTCTTCTGCTTCTCGATGGGCAGGCCGTAGTTGTCGTACACGGCGCAGTAGGCGCGGGCGTGCACCAGGCGGCGGTTGCCCAGGATGTGGGCCTTCAACTTGGTGTAGTCGAGGACCGTGGGGTTCTTGTGGGAACGGTCGGACACGTTGGCCGTGTCGATGAATATGCCCAGGCGCAGGGAGTCGGCGGTGGGACCGCCGGCCTGGCCGTTGGCGACCTCAGAACGGTTGCTGACCGCGCCCGCCGCCTTGGCGGCGCCGTTGGCGGCCTGCCCGGTGCTGGAGGACGCGCGTCGGGTGCGGCTACGCGCCCGGGGGGCGGGGCCGCTGTCGTCTAGTTGAACGTTTTCGGGTATTGGCTTGAGTCTTCTCAATTTGGAAAGTCTTTCTTATTTCTTGGTATCGGTTGGGCCGGAGAGATCGGCGAGGCGGCGTTCCATTTCGCTGCCGCTGCGTCGCACGTCTTCTTCGATGCCGGCCTTTTGCTTTTTGACGGTCGCGGCCTGGTCCCCCGCTATCTCGATGGCGGTACCCCACAGCGCTTCTACGTGCTTCATCACCCCACGGAGGGTCTGGTCGCTGTCATAGGTGGCGGAGGTCACCGTCTCCAGCCGGCCGCGTACGTCGGGGAGATCGATGTCGACCTGTTCGAGTTTCTTGTGCAGGGCGGCGATTTCGCGCTTCAGTACGCGCATTTCGGCTCGCCATTCGGCCCGCATCTCGGTGAAGTTCTCCAGAAGCCCGTTCAGGTTCTGGGCGATCAGTTGGTGATGCTCGGCGTGGTCGACGGTCTTGTCGGCCGGGCTCGGAGCGGGGGCGGCTTTGGAGCTGGCCGCCGCCCTGGTGGTGGAAGTGGACTTTGATTTGCGCGTTCGGGCCGCGCGAGCGGATGCGCGTCGTTGTGCCAAGTTTTACCTTTCCTCGGCCGTCAGTTTGGCCGAATGTGGCTACGGCGGTAGCCGAAGTTTACGTCTGCCCCCGGCGCATTGGAGTTCGACCCATGGGCTTGTATCGATAGGGTCGCGGTACCGGGTTGAGGGGGTGACGGTCTGCTCCCCGGTGAAAACAGAACCAATCCAGCTGCATCAACTTCCAATGTGCGTTCGGAGCGGCTCTTCAGGTAGTTGCGTCCGCCCCGCGCCAATGATAACGCGGTTTCGGGCGCGCCGTAACGGAATCGTGGCTAGCCGACATCGCGCATGTCGCCCCAGGTGGGCCCGGCGGCCAGGTCGACCTTCAGGGGAATAACCAGTTCGTAGGCGCTTTCCATGGTCTTGCGGGCCAGGGCGGCGAGGGCCGGCACGTCGGTTTCGGGTAGCTCGAAGAGAAGCTCGTCGTGGACCTGCAGGATCATGCGGACGGGCAGGCCGGAGGCTTCGATCTCGCGGGCCATGTCGATCATGGCGATCTTCATGATGTCGGCGGCGGTGCCCTGGATGGGCATGTTGATGGCCATGCGCTCGCCGGCCTGGCGCTGGGCGTGGCCGCGGGCGCGGGTCTCGGGCAGGTAGCGGCGCCGGCCAAGCAGGGTGGCGACGTAGCCGCGCGAGTAGGCGGATTTGATGGTCTCGTCCATGTAGCCGCGGATGGCGGCGTATTTCTCGAAATAGGAGGCGATCAGGTTGGCGGCCTCGCCCATGGTGAGGTCGGTGCGGGCGGCGAGGCCGTGCTCGGTGATGCCGTAGACGATGCCGAAGTTGGTGGTCTTGGCGACGCGCCGCATCGCCGGGGTGACGTCGCCGGTGGCGACGTCGTACATCTGGGCGGCGGTGGCGGTGTGGATGTCTTCGTCGCGGTGGAAGGCCGCGATCATCGATTCGTCGCCGCAGATGTGGGCCAGGACGCGCAGTTCGATCTGGGAGTAGTCGGCGGCCAGGAGGACGTGGCCCTTCTCTTCGGCGATGAAGGCTTTGCGGATCAGCTGGCCGCGCTCGGTGCGGACCGGGATGTTTTGCAGGTTGGGGTTGTTGGAGGACAGGCGGCCGGTGGCGGCGACGGTCTGGCTGAAGGTGGTGTGCAGCCGCCCGGTCGTGGGGTTGACCAGGGCGGGGAGGGCGTCGACGTAGGTGCCTTTGAGCTTGTCCAGCTCGCGGAACTCGAGGATCCGGTCGATGATCGGGTGGGCCTCGCGGCGGTCTTCGAGGACCTGGCGCGAGGTGGAGAATTGGCCGCCCTTGGTCTTGGGGCCGGGATCCAGGCCCATCTCTTCGAACAGGATTGTGCCGAGCTGCTTGGGGGAGTTGATCTTGAATTCGTGGCCGGCATCTTCGTGGATGGCGGCGCTGAGGGTGTCGAGCTCGGCAGCCAACTCGGCGGAGGCGGTGCGCAGGAGCGCCGAGTCGAGCTTGACGCCGTGGGCCTCCATGTCGGCGAGGACCCGGATGAGCGGCATTTCGATCCCGGTGAGCAGGTCGTCGAGGCCGCGGTCGGTGAGGTCTTCGCGGAGGTCGCCGGCCAGCGGGGCCAGGGTGGCGGCGCGGTCGGCGGCGGCGGCGGGAAGTACTTCGGCGGGGAGGCCGGCGAAGCCGGTGGCGCGGGGCCACTCGGACTCGGGCGGTTCGAGCTGCAACTGGAGTCGATTCAGGACGATGTCGTCGAGGGTGTTGAGCCATTGCGAGCCGCCGAGCAGGTAGGCGCCGATGCCGGCATCGAAGTCGACTCCATTGATATCCAGATCGAGCGAGCGCAGGGCGCGCAGCAGGTCTTTGGTCTGGTAGGTGATCTTGGGGCGCTCGGGATCGCCGAGCCAGTCTTTGAAGAGTTGCAGGAGGCCGGGGTCGATGTCGCCGTCGGTGGTGATGACCGGCAGGTACCAGTTGGTCTCGAGGTCGGGGGCGATGCCGAGGCCGGCGAGCACCGGGCCTTCGGAGGTGGCCTTGACCACGGGGTAGACGCCGGCGGCGGGGGAATCTTGTAGGGATGCCAGCAGCTCGCCGGCGGAGGCTTCGTCGACGACCGTGCGGAAGCCGGCGCGGGCCGAGTCCCGGGCGAAAAGGCCGAGCTGGCGGTCGGGTCCGGCCGCATCCTCGTCGTCGGCGCTCTCCATCTTGAAGGGCAGGCGCTTTTCGAGGCTGCGGAATTGGAGCTCGGCAAAGAGGTCTTTGAGGGTGTCGAGCTCCGGCTGCCAGATGCGGGCCTTTGCGAGGTCGAGTTCGAGGGGGAGGTCGGTGACGATGGTGGCGAGCTTCTGGCTGAGGCGGGCGAGCTCGTGATTCTCCGGGGGATCGAGGGCTTTGCGGGCGCGACCGCTGAGAGACTCGACGTTGGCGAGGATGGTTTCGAGGTCGCCGTATTCGGTGAGGAGGGTGATGGCGGTCTTTTCGCCGATGCCGGGCACGCCGGGGATGTTGTCGGAGGAGTCGCCCTGGAGGGCCTTGAGATCGATGATCTGGGCCGGGGTGAGCCCCTGCCAGCGCTCGGCGACCTTTTCGGCGTCGTAGATGACCGGCTCGCCGGTGCGGGGGTTGGTGGTGACGACGCCGACGTGGTCGTTGATGAGCTGGAAGGCGTCGCGGTCGCCGGTGACCAGGAGGACGCGCAGACCCTCGGCGACGCCGGCGCCGGCCATGAAACCGAGGATGTCGTCGGCCTCGAAACCGGCGAGTTCGTAGCGGGGCAGGCCCAGCGCGGAGACAACCTGCCGGACGCGGTCGAACTGGGGGATCAATTCGTCAGGAGGCGCGTCGCGGTTGGCCTTGTAGTCGGTGAACTGCTCGGTGCGGAAGGTGGGGCCGGGGAGGTCGAAGGCGACGACGATGTACTCGGGCTGGATTTGCGAGGTGACCCGCAGGAGCAGGTTGACGAAACCGTAGACGGCGTTGGTGTGCTCGGTCTCGCCGGCGGGGTTGGTGATGGAGAAGTGCGGCGGGACGGCGTAGAAGGCGCGGAAAATCTGGGGCATGGCGTCGATGACGAGCAGGGTGGGGCGCGATGCGTTGCCGTCGGCGTTTCCCAACCAGTTCCTCCCGGAAGTGCGGCCGCGGTCTTGGCGGCCCGCAACGGGATGGCGGGCAGCGGCGGCGAGGTCGCAATATTACAGCTTCATTACAGGTGGGCCGCCGGGCATGGACCGGACGGCCGGGCCTTCGTAGCATCGACCCGGAAGTGAAGATTGCGAAATGCAGTCCAGATGGGGGGATCCATATGAGGCCGATGAATCCCGGGAAAGAACCGGACGGAATTGACGATCAATGTGAGTTGGCGGCGGGCGCGCGGCTGCTGCGGGCGATCGCGGGCGATGACCGGGCCGGGGGGCCCGGATTTGAGCGGGGACACTTCCGCCGGGGGGAGATCGTGTACGCGATCGACGACCCGGCACCGGGAGTGCACGTGATCGTGTCGGGCAGGGTGAAGGTGTACCGGCTGTCGGAGGACGGCCGCGAGATCATCCTGGGAATCCTGGGAGAGGGCGCGCTGTTCGGGGAAGAGGCGCTGTTCGCGGATGGGCGCTACGACAGCATCGCGGAGACGATTGAGGCGACGGAGACGACGTTCGTGGCAAACACGGTGGTGCGGGAACGGCTGGAGCGCGATCCGGCGTTGGGGATGGCGCTGTTTGAGATCGCCGGCGAGCGCCTGCGTGACGCGCAGAAATTGGCGGAGAGCCTGGCGTTTGACGCGGTGCCGAGTCGGGTGGCGAACCTGCTGCTGGAACTGACCGGCGGGGCGGACCCGGCGGCCGGCGAGACGGTGGTGCTGGACACTGGGCTGACCCACCAGCAGATGGCGGGCCTGATCGGGACGACGCGCGAGACGTTCACTTCGACAATCAGCCGGCTGGCGGCCTCGCAAATCGTGCGACCACAGCGGCTCCGGCTGGAAATCCTGGATCGGGGCGCGCTGCACAACTTCGCCTGATCCTCAAGCTGCCCCCCTCCGGCCCCGGACGCGACGGCCCGCGTCCGGGGCCATCTTGTTGTTTCGGGTCCCGGGGATTAGTCGGGCGCATCGGCGACGCGGGACGGGGAGCCATGCCATTCGTCGATGCGCAGTGATGTGGCGGCGCCGCCGCGCTTTACGTTGATGACCTCGGCCATGGCGGCCAGGGCGATCTCCTCGACGGTTTCGGATCCGATATCGACGCCGAGCGGGGCGTGGACCTTGCCGAGGGCGGCGGCCGGGACGCCGCGTTCGATGAGGTTCTGGTAGACGATCAGGACGCGGCGACGGCTACCGATCATGCCGATGTAGCGAGCGTCGCTGGTGGCGATTTGCGCCAGTGCGGCTTCGTCGAAGGCGTGGGCGCGGGTGACCAGGATTATGTAGGTGCTGGAGTCGATGGGGATGCCGGCCAACGAGGGGGCGAAGTCGGCGGCGATGACGGCTTTGGCTTCGGGGAAGCGGGCTTCGTTGGCGTAGTCGGAACGGTCGTCGAGGACGGTAACTTCGAATCCTAGGACGGCGGCGATCTGGCAGATGGGGATGGCGATGTGGCCGGCGCCGACGATTACGAGGCGGTCGACCGGGGCGAGCGGCTCGAGGAAGACGCGGACGGCGGCGACGCGGCGCGCGGCCGGCTCGCCGGTGGGCGAGTAGGAGATCAGGCGGGTCTGGTCGGTGGAGAGGGCCTGGCGGGCATCACGGCGGATGGCATCGGCCAGCGGCCCGGCGGGTAGCTCGGGATCGGCGCGGCCGCCGGCGTGGAGGACGGATTTCAGTCCGGCGGGAAAACCGTCGACACCGGCTGAGGCGACGACGGTGACGAGCACTGCCGGGGTGCGGCTCTGGAGGACGTCCCGAACCTCACCGGCGAGCTCTTCGGTCAAGCGCCGCCGCCGTCGGGTCGCCAGATATCGACGAAGACTTCGACGGTGCCGCCGCAGACGTCGCCTTCGCCGAGGAAGTCGTCGACGAGGTCGACATCGAAGAGCCGCGGGCGGCCGTCGGCAAGGGCGCCGGCGGCCTCGCGCCAGACGTCGGCTTCGACGCAGCCGCCGCCAACGGTGCCCATGCCGGAGCCGTCTTCGAACACGAGCATGTGGGTGCCGGCCTTGCGCGGGGTCGAGCCGCGCGAGCCGACGATGGTGGCCATGGCCACGGTCTGGCCCAGGGCGTTGCGCCGGTCGACTTCTTTGAACAGATCTTCCATCTCGTTTGCCGCCGTTTGGGATTTCTATTCGAACGCTCAAATTCTACAATCCTCTACGGGGGATGCCGCCAGCGATGTTGCGGTGGTCCCCGGGGATCGACGCGATCGATAGAAGTGCCGGAGGCCGGTGTGCCGGAATTGCCCGAGGTCGAGACGGTGGCGCGCTATTTGCGGGAGACGGTGGTGGGGGAGACGATTTCGGCGGTTGTGACTGTGGATCCGCGCTTTGCCGATCTTGAGGAGGCCCACGAACTGGTGGGCCGTCGGGTGCTGCGGGTTGGGCGGCGGGGCAAGTACCTGTCGCTGGAACTGGACGATGAATGGGTTTTGCAGCTGCACATGATGATGGCCGGGCAGATTCTGGTGCGGCCGCGGGAGCATCCGGAGGACCGCTTTCTGCGCCTGCAATTCGATCTTTCCGGCGATTTCGAGGTGCGCTTCTGTGACTCGCGACGGTTTGGCCGGGCGCACCAGTTGGATGCCGGGGCGTACCGGGATTTTCTGAAGAGCCTGGGGCCGGAGCCGCTGGCGCGGTCGTTCACCACGCGGCATTTGCTAAAGGCGCTGGCGGGCCGGAGGGTGGCGTTGAAGAGCGCGTTGCTGAATCAGCAACTGCTCGCCGGGGTGGGCAATATCTACGCCGACGAGGCGCTGTGGCGGGCGCGGCTCAATCCGCTGACGCCGGCGGGGAGTCTGTCGGATGCCGAGGCGGGACGGCTGCACCGGGCAATCCGGCGGGTGCTGCGGGAGGGGATCGCGTCGCGGGGGACGACGTTCAGTCAATACCGGAGCGCCGAGGGCGAGCCAGGGGATTACCAGAGCCAGCTACGGGTGTTTCAGCGGACCGGGGAGAAGTGCTTTCGCTGTGGCCGGCCGATCGAGCGGATCGTGGTCGGGGGGCGCTCGACGCACTTCTGCCCGAAGTGTCAGCCGGCGTCGCGAGCGGCCGGGTCGAAAGGGGGGACCCGGAGGGTCCGCTCGCCGCGATAGGTGACCTGGCCGGGGCCGGCGCCGCGGATCGGGCGGACGTTGCGGCGCGCGGTTACGTCGACTTCGACGGCGGCGTCGGCGGACGAAGCGCCGAAGAAGGCGGCGATGCCGGCGACCGTGACGATGACCGCTTCGGGGACGTCGCGGCCACCAGCCCGCATGACGACGTGAGCCCCGGGCACCCCGCGGACGTGTAGCCAGAGATCGTCGGGGTTGGCTTCGCGGAAGGTGATGGCGTGGTTCTGGGTGGCGTTGCGGCCTACCAGCACCGGCCAGCCGTCGATGTCGAAGCGGCGGGGGCCGGGCGGATCGGCCCGGCGACGGCGGGATCGCTTCGCGGGCGGCGGCTCGCCCTGGGCGGCGTCGAGGAGTTCCTCGATGGCGCGTAGCTCCGGATCGGTGGTGGCGAGCCCGGCATCGAGGACCGTCTGCTCGAGGAAGGCCAGGTCCAGCTCGGCTTTGCGCAGGGCGCGCGGCGAACGGTCGGCGGCGGCGCGGGCGCTGCGGTAGCGCTTGAAGAGGGCCTGCGCGTTCTGGACGGCGGTGAGCTGGGGATCGAGATCGATCTTGACGCCGTCGAGTTGGGCTTCGCTGGCCCGGACCGGGATCTCGTGCTGGTGGGCCAGCAGCAACTCACCGGCTTCGCGGAGCCGGTCGGCTTCTTGGCCCTGTTCGGCGGCGCGGCGCAGGGAGATCAGCCGGGCTTCGGCGCGGCGCAGCGATTCTTCGAGGCGGCGGCGCAGGTTGCGGCGGCGGTCGGTTTCGCCAACGCGCGCCCGGCCCGCCGCTTCGACCGGGAATCCGGCGATGGCGGCGGATATCGAAGGGCAACGCTCGCGGCTCGGATAGGCGGTGAGTTCGTAGGGCGCGTAGGCGGCCGGAACTCCGTCTTCCCGGGCTAGCCAGGCTTGAGGCGGGCCGGACTCGACGGCTTCGACAATCGCCTGCAGGGGCGCGATGACGGCGCTCCAATCCGCCACGTCGTCGGCGGCGGCGGTCGGGGCGAGTCCGGCGCGGTGGACGGCCTCGCGGGCGAGCAGCGGGCTGACCCCGGCGGCGGCACCGAGCAGAACCCGCCAGGCGGGCTCGGCGGGGCGATCGGCGGCGGCGGCGTCCAGGAGGTCAGCCGTAATGTCGGCCGGAGCTGGGCGATCCAGAGGCGCGGGCGCGACGTACGGACGGTGGGGGACGATCTGGCGGTGGCGGCTCATGCCCGGTCCGACGCGGCGCTGGGAGTCCATGATGACCCCGGCGGAATCCAGCAGGATCAGGTTGCTCTGGCGGCCGATGGCCTCGAAGACCAGGGTGGCGGAGCCGGATTCGTCGCTGTCGGGAAGGGAGTAGGCGATGTCGAACGCGAGGATGCGTTCGAGGGGCGGCTGGCAAATAGCCAGGAGTCGCCCGCCGCGGACGTACTTGCGTAGCAAGAGCAGCAGCGGGGAGGCGTGCTCGACGCCGCGCTTGAGCTTTGGCTCGACGAGGTGGGCGCGGGCGCGCCCGGGATCGACGTGGAAGAGTAACTGGCGAGCCCGCTGGCCGGCGTAGACCTCAAGGCCGACGGACCGATCATCGGGAAGGACGACGCGCTGGATTCGACCGCCGACCAGGGCGTCGGCGAGTTCCCGTCTCACGGCAACGGCCGTGAGCCAGTCGAAGTTCACTCTTCGCGGGTGGGACCGGCCATTCGTTCACGGATCCGATCTTCGCCGGCGGCGCCTTCGATGCCGGGTCCCTCGACCAGCAGGGAGGCGGCGGCGCTGGCGAAACGGCAGGCTTCGATGGCGGAGCCGGTGCGGCGGTATTCGACCAGGAAGGCGCCGCAGAAACCGTCGCCGGCGCCGGTGGGATCGACTTCGTTGGCCGGGTAGGTGGGGATGTGGGTGATGGTGCCGCCGGCGTGGACCTCGGCGCCGTACTTGGCGCGGGTCACCACCGACACCTTCGAGGCGTCGAGGTAGCGCTGGCACTCGGCTTCGGTGGTGGGGTCGTGCTCGCTGAAGACCAGCACATCGGCCCGCCGGAGGACCGCCTGGTAGCTGTCCCATTCTTTGGCTTCGATGCGGCCGTCGGCCAGGCGCCGGCGCAGCCAGCCCTGCGGGGTTACGCCGACCAGGGTGTCGTCGCTGAGGCGATCGACCATCTCGGGGGGGACTTCGCCGGTGAGCGGCCCCAGGTGGACGATGGGCGCGGCGCACCAGTCGTCGGGGATGTCTTCGGGGGAGAGCATGTCGGCGAGGGCCAGGCAGTACTGCACGCGGCCGTCGGGTTTGTAGATGTTGTGATAGATGGTGGTTTCGGCGGATTCGACCCAGCGAAACTCGGCGTTGGGCAACATCCGGGCGGCGAGATCGCGTCCGTCGGCGTCGGCGGCCGAGACGACGCCCAGCGGAACGCCGAGAGCATGGACGACGCCGCCGGCGAAGGAGACCGTGCCGCCGAGCAGGTAGCCGTCGTCAACCTTGTCTTTGATGATGTGCCCGACGATGACGTAGTCGGGAACGGGGGAGGGTGCCACCGGGCGTGCGCCTTAGGCGGCGGGACCGACGACGACGCGCCGCTCCCGACCTTCGCCGATGCTGTAGGTGCGCACGTCGTCGGCGTCGGCGAGAGCCATGTGGATCATGCGGCGCTCGTGGGCGGGCATGGCCTCAAGGGTTATGGGCTCGTCGGCGTCGCGGACGTCCTCGGCGATGTCGAGGGCGTACTCGCGGAGTTCCTCCTCGCGGCGTTTCCGGTAGCCATCGACGTCAATGATGATGCGGACGCTGCTGCGGGCCATGCGGCCGAGCATCGAGTTGACCAGGAATCCGAACGCCCGCAGGGTTTCGCCGTTCTCGCCGATCAGGGCGCTCAGCTCCTCGGAGTCGTCGCCGACGACATTGAAGGAGATCGGGTCGTCGCCGGTGCGTTCGACATCGGCGTCAAAACCCATACGGTCGACCAGGCCCCGGATGAACTCGTGGGCGATGCCGGCGACGTCTTCGAGGTCGATCTCGGCTTCGGGCTCGGTTTCGGCGCGATCAGCGGAGCCGCGGTCGGTGGAGTCGCGGTCGGTGGACGGCGGTTCGGCGGCCGGCGGTTCCTCGGTCGGCGATTCGGCGACCGGCGGTTCGGCGCTGGCGACCGGTTCGGGCGCGGGCCGGGGCTCGCGCCGGCGGGCCGGCTCG
>CAYYTN010000015.1:6201-17709 GCA_964474495.1 uncultured Chloroflexota bacterium | reverse complement strand
ACCGTGATCGCCATCGCCTTCTCGTAGAACACGTGGCGGCCGGCGCGCGCGGCGTCGATCACGATGTCGCGATGCGCGTTGTGCGGGGTGACCACCGCCACCGCATCGCAGGCGCACTCGCGCAGCAGCGCCTCATGGCCGGCCCAGTGCGGGACGCCGTAAACCGTCGCCACTCGCTCCGCCGCTTCAACATTCACGTCGGCGACGCCAACGATTTCGATACTGTCGATCGCGCCGACGATCCCGGCGGTGTGGGCACCGAACCCGCCGGCGCCGATCAGCGCCAGACGCATTGGAGCCTCCGCCCCGGTTTGATTCGGCCCCACCAGTCGCTCCCTTGCGTGCCGGTCGTTTCCCGCCTCGCCCCCGGACAAGGCGCCCCGAAAATGACGCGCGCCGGCCGATGCTACCATCCACTCGCGGCCTGTATTGGAGCCCGGTCGGATTAAATCAGCCGGTGAGGGATGGGAACAAATGAGCACTACCAGCGATCCTTCTTTCCCGTCTACGACGGAGGCCACCGAGCAGATTCTGGACCGCGCAGAGGCGGTGCTGGCGGGCGGTTCACTGGGTTACTTCGCGCTGCCCCGGGATGTCGATGTCGTCGTCCGGGAGGGCCGTGGTTCCCATCTGATCGATATCGAAGGCCGCGAGTTCATCGACTTCCTGTTGGGCTCCGGGCCGATGCTGGTCGGACACGCCAACCCGCACGTGCTGGCGGCGGTCGAGGCGCAGATCAAGCTGGGCTCGACCTATTACTTTCTCAACGAACCGGCGATCCGTCTATCGGAGCGGCTCGTGGGGGCGATTCCCTGCGCCGAGCAGGTGCGCTACACCAGCACCGGCACGGAGGCGACCTACCTGGCCCTGCGCTGCGCCCGGGCCCATACGGGGCGATCGAAAATCCTCAAGTTCGAGGGCGGCTGGCACGGCATGCACGACTACGCCCTGTGGGGCACGGTTCCCGGCGAGCCGGGCGACTACCCCCACGCCCGCCCCGACTCGCTGGGCATCCCCGGCGTGCTGGCCGACGAGGTGCTGGTCGCGCCCTTCAACGACACCGAGACTACGCTGCGGATCATCGAGGAGTACGCCGACGACCTGGCCGCCGTGATGATCGAGCCGCTGCAGCGAGTCCTGAAGCCGGAGCCGGGTTTCCTGGAGGCGATCCGCGAAATAACCCGGCGCCACGGGATCGTTATGATCTTCGATGAGGTGGTGACCGGCTTCCGGATTGCCTGGGGCGGGGCGCAGGAACTGTACGGGGTGGTCCCGGACATGGCGACCTACGGCAAGGCCATGGCGGGCGGCTTCCCGCTGGCGGCGATCGTCGGGCGGGCCGACATCATGAACTCGTTCGGCAATATTTCACGACCGCCCAGCACCGTCGCCTGGGCCAGCGGCACCTTCAGCGGCAACCCGGTCGCGGCGGCCGCCGGTCTGGCGGCGCTCGAAGTGCTCGAAGCGCCCGGCATGTACGACCAGTTGCACCGCATCGGGTCCCGCCTCCGGGCCGGGATCGTCGCGGCCGGTCAACGGCACGGCTTTACGGTCCAGGCGCTCGGGGAAGACATGGTGTTCGGGGTGCGTTTCATGGATAACCCGCATCCCCGGTCCTGGGTGGATCTGCTGGACAGCGACCGCGAACTCGGCACCCGCTGGGCGATGGAATGCGTACGGCGGGGAGCGTTAATCCTGCCCAACGAGAAGATCTACCTCTCGGTCGCCCACGCCGAGGCCGACGTCGATCGGGCGCTGGAAATCTGCGACGCGGCCTTCGCCGCCTGCACCAGGTAGGCGCGGGCCGGTTTAGATCTCCAGCGGCATGCGCGCCGTCAGAGCGCCATCGACGAAAAGCACCGCGCCGCTGATGTAGGAAGCGTCATCCGAGGCCAGGAACGCGACCGCCCCGGCGATATCGCCGACTTGCCCGACCCGGCCCAGCGGTATCTGGGCGCCGAGGGCTTCGGGGTCCATCCCGAGTCCCTGGTATTTTTCGACCTGAATGGCGCCCGGCGCGATGACGTTGCAGGTGACTCCATCTGGCGCCAGTTCGATCGCCAGGTTCCGGGTGAATCCGTTGATGCCGGCCTTGGTGGCGGCGTAGATGGCGTGCCCGGGCATATGCAGGGCGCTGTGCACGGAGCTGATATTGATGATGCGGCCGAAGCCGCGCGTAGCCATTGCCGGGGCGGCCGCCTGGCAGGCCACCATCATGCCGACGAGGTTGATGCTGAAGACATCCAGCCAGCCGGCGGTCGCTCCCTCCAGAAACGGTTCATCGAGCGTGAAACCGGCGTTGTTGACCAGCACATCGATCTGCCCGTAGGCCTCCAGCGTGCGGTCCACGACGGCGCGGGCCGCGTCAGGATCGCGCAGATCGGCGGCCACGATCTCCACGGCCGTCCCCCGGCGGGCCAGATCATCGCGCAGCGCCTCGGCCCCGATCAGATTGGAGGACGCCGAGATCGTTAGTCGCATCCCCTCGTCGGACAGCCGTTGGGCGATGCCTTTGCCGATGCCGATCCCGCCGCCGGTGACGATCGCTACCCGGTCGCGCAGCCCTTTCATTGGATGCCCCTTCCTGCGGAATTCCCGGACCCATCGAGTCGCGGACATCCACCATGATCGCGGCCTACCCCGGACCGCTGCAAATGGTCGCGTCGGGTCCAGCCGCCGCCGCCCGGGGCCGATCGGCCGGGTCGTTCGCCCTAAGATGGCCGTGGCGCCGCGACATCGACTCGCGCCGGTCGGGGGACAACCGAGAGAGGTATCAATGACGATCAGGGTTGAACTTCCCGATGGGATCCGCTGCGCCATCGCGCTCAGCTATGACCTCGAGATGTGCGCGGGGTACTCGCCGGTGCTGGTCAACCACGGCCGCATCATGCCGCCGCTGCGCGACTACACCCTCGACCTGTGCGCGACCGCCGAAGAATTCGGCGTACAACTACAGTTCTTCTACGTCGGCAATGGCCTGGAAGACGCTGACATCGAGTATCTGCACGACATCGTCCGCCGCGGACACGCCATCGACAATCACACCTACAACCACGTCCTCCTGACGACGCCCGACACCGACCTGGTGCGCCAGGAGCTGGCCCTGACCAGTCGCCGCCTGGAAGAGCGACTGGGGGTGACTTCGACCGTCTTGCGCGGGCCCGGCGGCTATCCCGGCGGATTGAATTTGTTGCCGGCCAGCCAGGCCGCCGTGCTCGACAGCGGCTTCCGGTGGGTGAGCGGTCACACCGACAGCACGATGGGGCACTACGGGCCCGAGCACGACGCGGCGGCGGCGGGGCGTCTGCAGGCCTACACCTATCCCAACGGCCTGATCGAGTTGCCGATCCAGGGCTGGATGGACCGCATCTTTTTCGACTTCCAGCGCAACCGCGACGCGGAGGCGATGGAAGCCTGGCGGCGGGCCGCGGGACATCAGCCAGTGGCCGACGGGTGGACCTGCCCGTGGACCGATCCGGGCGCACTGGACGACTGGATCGCCTACAACCTGGCGGCCCTGGACCATGCGTACGACCACCGGTTGCTGTGGGTTCCCGTATGGCACCCATACACCCACTACCTGCACGATCCGGAAAATCGCGCTCTGCCGGCGCTGCTGGAGCACGCGCGTTCCAGGCCGGACCCGGTGCGGGTCTGTACGGTGCGGGAAGCGGTCGAGTTTCTAGAGATCGAATAGGCGAGCCGGCGCCGCCGGTGAGGTCTGAAATCAGCTAGCATGCGGCGAGGTAACGGAGACTGGCCGCTTCGACCGCGAGGAGCCCGTTGAATCGGGCCGGCGGGGAGGAGAGAGACCGCTATGGATTACGACGCGATCATCGTCGGCTGCGGGCACAACGGACTGGTGGCCGGGTTCTACCTGGCGAAGGCGGGGCTGCGGGTACTGGCGCTGGAGCGGACCGGCAAGGTGGGCGGGATGGCGGCCACCGACGAACTGATCCCCGGTTTTAACTTCACGACTTACGGGCACAGTTTCGTACTTTTCCACGGCGACATCCTGGACGACATGCGGTTGATGGAATACGGCCTGGAGGTCGACTCGTACGATCCCGGCTCCTTCCAACCGTTTCGAACCGGCAGGCATCTATCGTTTTGGAGCGACTACGAGCAAACCCTGGAGTCAATCGCCCGGGTTTCCCCGCACGACGCCGAGGCGTGGCCGCGCTGGCTGGAATACCACGCGCGCCTGGGGGCAATGTTTGCGCCGTACCTGCTGACCGGGCCGCCAACGCTGGGAGAAATGGCGCGGCGGTTCGAGGGGACGGAGGACGAAGAACTGTTCAATTGGATGATCACCGGCACAACGCGGGGATTCGTGAATGATTTCTTCGAATCGGAGGAGATGAAGGCGTCGGTTATCGCGACGTTTGATTCGGGAACGACAGATGCGGCCGGAGCGCTGCTGTACTGGGCGTTCCACGGCGCCGCTTCGGCCGGGCTGTCGGCCCGCGGCATCAGCGGGTATCCGAAGGGCGGAATGGGCGCGGTGGCGAAGGCGCTCGGGCGGTCCGCAACCGAAACCGGACTGGAAGTGCGGACCAACTCCGACGTGGAACGGATTCTGGTGCGGAATGGGGAGGCGGTGGGGGTGCGACTGACCGACGGCTCGGAGGTTTCAGCCCCGGTGGTGCTGTCAAACTCGGACCCGCAACGGACGTTGCTGGGACTGGTGGGGCGGGAGCAACTGCCCCCGGAGCCGGTGAGGCGACTGGAGCGGCTCCACTCCGACGCGGGCTATTTCAAGCTGCACTGCGCCTGTCACGGGTTGCCGGAATGGAAGGCGCTGGATGGTGACGATCTGGCGTCGCATCATTTCGCGCACATCCGAATCTGCGAATCGCTGGACGTCCTGGACGAGGCGTGGCACCGGGCTCGCCGGGGGTTGATCCCGAAAGAGCAGGCGCTGG
The DNA here is from genome assembly GCA_964474495.1 of uncultured Chloroflexota bacterium. GTDB lineage: Bacteria > Chloroflexota > UBA11872 > UBA11872 > VXNJ01 > JASLPR01. The sequence goes on along the minus strand of CAYYTN010000015.1, from coordinate 12,784 downwards.
GAATAATCTCAACCACCGTGGATGACCCGTCATCGGCGCCGCCGGGGCACTATTGCATCAGCATCTGGGGTGAGTTCGCGCCGATGCGGCTGCGTGAAGGCAGCTGGGATCAGATGACCGAAGTCGTTGCCGAGCGTCTCATCGACCAATTGACGGTGTTGGCGCCCAACTTCAGGGACATCCTCGATGACTGGTACCTGATCACGCCGGAGTCGATGGCGGACCGGTTCGGCCTGACGGCCGGGCACATGCACCATACGGATATGACCCTGGATCAGGTGCTTTCCCAGCGGCCGGCGCCGGGCTGGGCCGGCTACCGGACACCCGTGGAAGGTCTGTACCTAGGTGGGTCGGGATGCCACCCGGGAGGAGGGGTGACCGGTCTGCCGGGACGCAACGCGGCGATGGCGGTACTGAAGGACCGGGGACAGCTCTAACCATTCGCGGGGGACGAGCCGCTGGGGCTGACCAGACGGGGCCGGCCGCCCTCCGGCCAATCCAGTTTGCCGACGAACAGTCCGCGGGTCCGATTGGTCTCGCGATACCGAAAGTCCCGCGGATCGCCCGAGCAGTGCGTGATCCACCATTCATCGCCCCAGTAGAAGACCTCGGCGGCGTGGGCAAACCCCAGGCGGGCTGATGCGGATCCCTGGAAATCAAGCGGCGCGTCGGAGACCACGTAGTGGGTCCACCAGCCATGCTTGAAGAACAGCCAGTACCGGCCGTCCTTGCGCACGACGCAGGGGGACTCGATCTCCAGGCTGGGCTCTTCGGCGAAGGGCCAAGCTTCCATGCTGAACACCGGCCCGACCTCCTGCCAGTGAAGAAGATCAGTCGATACGGATGCCGCGACGCAGACCAGGTTATGGCCGAACCGCTCCTGCATCCGGGAGACCCAGTAGGCCACATATCGGCCATCGTCGAGGCGCAGAACGTGGGGATCGCGACAGCCGCCGTAGGTGCCGCCAAATCGTTCCGCGAACGCACGCCGGCCCGGGCCCGCTTCGAGATTTGGAACTCCCAAGTCGGCCGGGGCCGGGAGTCCGTGACCGGGCCATTTAGACCACGCGAGGGAAGGAACGATCACCGGGTTGCCAGGGTAGCGTTCCCAGGTGTCGAGATCGCCCGAGACCGCCAAGCAAATCCGCTGCGTGGTCCACTCATCGGCGGCGCTGTAAAGCATGAAGAACCGACCGTCGCGTTCGATGACGAACGGCGCGAAGATGCTTGTCATTTCCGGCCCGGCGCCGGACAACCACATCACGTCGGGAAGCACCTCCCAACCCATCAAATCCGGGCTGGTGGCATGCGCGATCGACACCTCGCGCCGGTCATCCACCGATCCGACTATGGCGAACAGATGCCACGCACCGTCGTGCCGGATCAGGCAGTGGTCGTTCAGATAGCGCCCGGGGATGGACAGTACTTCGGTGAATTCACCAAGGTGAACCTCACCGTAAGGACTGTCGAGCACCGAATCGAGTTTCAGCTCTGTTCTCCTGGTATCTCGCGGCCGTCGCCGATCCTCGCCCGGCGCAGCCCACGACTTGATGCCCATCTCCATCCCCAGCGTAATCCATCCCCGGGCCGCCATCTTTCCCTGGCTGATCCACTGTCCCCGAAGCAGGCTCCTGCGAACGGCAGAGTGTCGCCGGCCTCGGGCGTCTTCATGCAAACGGGCGCCGGGGAAGATCCGGTAAAACACGCGGCTGCCAGTGAATCGCCGCTGAGTTGAGGGGCCCCGATGGAGTGGCCGTCTCCCGGAGCCTGAAGCCGGCAATCACCGGATAGAGTGGCGGCCGCAATCGGGATCGCTCCGCGGGGTGGAATGCCTCGATTGCGAATTGCGAGAACCCGGCCGACCGTCTAGCTACCTTTGCGATCCAGCAATGAAGCCCCCCATGGTCCCCGCCTAAACGATTCTCGATGCGGCCCCTTCAAATATCTGCCCCTCCGCTTCGACGCGCTATCGATCAGGATCGCCGCCGCCGGGGTACAGGACGATATCTCGTGCTGATCAGTTGGGCTGGTGTCAACCCCAACGGCACGAATGCCGGTCATCCACCGTCCCCGCGAACTTTGTGCCGCGTCACCTCGCACGTCCCGATCCTGGTCCCGGACAAGGGAACCCTGCGACCCGAGTAGATTGACCTCTTGACAGCCAATTTGACAGCCAAACTGGCGGTCAATCCCGAATGTCGGCGACCACAGGCGGCTCAATTCCTGGCTGGTTCCCTGTGGGCGAACCTCCACGGCCAGCCCCGGACGGTCCGGCTCGAACTTTTAATCCGTGGGTCCTGGGTTCGAATCCCACCTGGCTCACCCTGAATTGAACTGGGAAAAGGGGGCCTTTGCGCTTGGGTTGCCGCGAACGTACTGGGATCGGGGCAGACGGAAAGTGCAGGCTGCGCTGCGGGATCGGTTGCCGCGATTTGGGGCGCCGGAACTAGCCGATATCGTCGAGTGGCACTACCCGGTGAGTTTCCATCGATCGGTACGCGGCGAACAGCGTCCGCAGGGTGTCCAGGTTGTCACGCGCCGCCGTGGCCGGGATGCCGTCAGTCTGTATGGCCTCCATCAATGACGCCATCGGACCCACGAAGGCGTCCGGTATCCAGAGATCGTCCACCACGACGTCAATCCAGTGGTCGGGTCGCAGTCGCTTCGACATGTAGCGGATTGTGTCCGGACGCCCGTGGGGATAGTCGTAAAGAAGCCCGATGGTGCCCTCGATCCGTCCTTCGGACCCCTCAAATCGAAAGATCGCATGCTGTTCTCCGGTCCAGTTCCAGTTGTTGGAACGCACGATCGCCGTGAGGCCGGAATCATATTCAAAGACGGTGTGCGTGCGCGTTTCCGCCTTCTCGGGCTGACCGGGAAACTTGCCGCCACTGGTGAACACCCGATCCGGCATGCCGAAGAGGAAGCGGGTGGCGTCCTGGTAATGGATCGAGTGATACATGAGGTCCAGGTGGTCGTTCACCACCAGCCAGGGCCAGGCGTCCCAGCCGAGCAGGATACTGACGTCGATGGTGGAGACCAGCGGCTCTCCCAGGAACCCCCGTTCGATGAAGGCGCGAGATGTAGCGATGGAGGGCGCCCAGCGCATCTGTTGGTTCACCGCGATCTTGACCCCCGCCGCGTCCGCCGCCACCACTATCTCCTCGGCAAGCGCGTACGTTTCCGCCAGCGGCTTCTGGCACAACAGCGGGCTTCCGCTCGCGATGACCCGGTGGGCAATCTCCGGCTGAAACGGCGCGGGCACTGCGATATCGACGATTTCCACCCGCGGATCTTCAAGCAGCGCATCCATGCTCGGGTAGACGGTCGGAACGTCGAATTCGGCGGCGGTGGTTTCCGCGGCGTCCGCGGAACGGTCGTAAATGCCCACCACATTGAAACCCGCCTTGCGGTAAGCCGGCAGGTGCGCGAACCGCACGATGGCGCCGGCGCCGACGATGCCGATTCCGTAGTCGTGTTTTGGCGGAATGGCGGGCGATTGGTAAAGGTTCAGCTCGTCCAGGGGCACGGGTCAACTCCGTTCGGTCGCAAGTTGAGGATGTTCAACCGCTCCTTCGGCGATGCCGGAATCATGGAAGGTGGCGTTCCGGCGACGGATTGTCCGGCCGCAAGGCCGGGGCTGACGTTATGACTGCCGAAAGCTCCAAACAGCCAGATCATGAGATCTGTTTCGGTGTCCCGGGGCTGGCGTCAGAGATCGGGTTTACCACAGCGGTCATACCGTGGCAAACGTGGTTCGGGGTTTGACGCTGCCCGGCGCTGATGGTCAGAATCTTCGTTGCGACAATCGCGTACTGGGATAGAGGAGGACGAAGATGGCCAGGCGCATAGACCCGCACGTGCATTTCTGGGTTCCGGGGCAGAACGATCTGTTCTGGATGACGGACGAGATCAAACCGGCCCTTTATCACACGTTCCTACCGCCGGACGCCAGAAGACACATCGACCGCCACAACATCGAGGGCGTGGTCAAGGTGCAGGCGGGACGGACTCATGCCGACAACGCCTGGTGGCTGGAACTGGCAGATGAGTATCCGTATGTGCTCGGGGTTATTGGATGGGTCGATTTCACGAATCCTGCGCAGGCCGTGGAGTGGCTGGACGAGTTTTCGGAGAGCTCAAAGTTCTTAGGGGTGAGGCCGATGCTGGAGGAGGAACCCGACGTTGACTGGGTGTTGCGGGACTCGGTGAGGCAGACGATCGCCATGCTCGCGGAGCGAGACCTGATCCTGGAGCTGCTGGTCGGCCCCCGCCATTTGCCGCACATCCCGGCGATAGCGCGACGCCATCCCGAGATGAGGATCAACATCAATCACCTGGCGAAGCCGGCGGTTCCCGACGGCACGCTGGACGAATGGAAACGGGGCATGGCGGCGATCGCCGAGTGCCCGAACGTGGTGTTCAAGGTCTCCGCGCTGATCGAGATGTGGGGCGCCTTCCACGACGGCTGGACCGCCGAGGATGCGGTGGCGCCGTTCGCGCAATTCATCCGCGCCGAGGCCGGTATCGATCGCCTGATTTGGGCCAGCGACTGGCCGGTTGTTTTGATGGCGGGGGACTACGACGATGCGGTCAGCTCCGCCCTCGAGGGCATGGGTGAGCTTTCGGTTGCGGAGGAGGAGAAGCTGTTTGGCGAGAACGCGGCGAAGTTCTACCGGTTGTAAGACGGCGGTACTGCCCCGGTCAACCAGTTCGCCCGGCGGTGGAGATCACTCCTCGATCAGCCAGCCCAGCTCCAGTTCGTGCAGCTTCGCCGCGGTTGGCCGGCCTTCCGCGTCCCAACCGACCATTTCGTAATAGAGCCGGCGGGCCTCGGCGAACTCGCCCCGGTCGAGCCTGACTCCGCCGTAGGGGCCGCCGGCGATCGGCTCGTCGAAAAACCGATCCGGCAGTACATCGTCGGCGGCCGTCAGCCCGGCCCGGTGGTTGAACACCCGGAACATGTTGAGACGCCGTTCGCCGATCTGCATGAACTCCCACAGGCTGAAGTCCCAGCCGGTCGCCGCCCCAACCGCCTGGGCCATCATGGCCGGCGGCATGTACCGTACTGGGGCGGTGGCGTACAGGCAGAAGAGGAGCGATTCCAGTCCCCCCGACCACCAGCGCTCCAGCACCACGGTCTGGCGGACCTTGCGTGCGCTCATTTCCGTTTCCGGCAACCACTCCAGCAGGCCAAACGCTCCGCCCTTGTCCAGGGCGTAGGGAACGCCGACCTCGGGGTCGAAATCAGGATCGTGTTCCACCCCGCCGAAATCCGGTCCGATGGGGCCGGTGGCGTAGATCAACGCGAGCCCTGGCTTGTTGCGCGGCTCGTGGGCGGGGATTTCCTTGCCCTTGACGCACATCACAAACTCCGACGTTCCCCGACCGATCCGCGCCGCGGCCCGTTCGCTGCCCTCGGCCAGCACATCCCCGAAACCTTCGCGTCGCCCGATTTGTTCCACCATCTGCACCATCGCCGCCGCGTCGCCGAATCGCAGCTCCACGCCGCCGGTCACCACCTCGTCGATCAGCCCGCGTTCGTAGCATTCCATCGCCCAAGCGATGGTGTGCCCGCAGGACTCCGGGTCCATTCCGTAGCGATTGACCAATTCGTTCGCCTTCAGCAGCGCCTCGGGATCGCCGCAGCCCACCATCTGGCCGAATGAGGAGCACGAGTTGTGGTCCAGATTGCCGTAGCGGGCTTCGGTGGCGTTGGCGCCGTCCGGCACGGCGAGTCGCCGCATGCAATCGGTGGGGCAGGCGTGGCAGCCGCCGGCGTCCACCAGATATTCGTCTGAAAGTTTCTGAACGGCGATGCCGGCCAGCCCGTCGAAGACCCCCTGCTGGAAGTTCCGGGTCGAGAACGGGATCGGGAAGTCCGGGTCCTGCCAGATGCCGAGCCCCAGGCGGTTTTGCAGCTCCATGATCGGGATATCGAACTGGTGGGCCTCGTAGTCCTGGATCACCTCCCGCATAAGATCGGGTGCGGCTACGGTGGGCGGCGCGTCACCGGCCACGGCCACGGCTTTGAGGTTCTTGCTGCCCATGACGGCTCCGAGCCCGCAGCGCTGATTTACGAAGCGGGAGTCGTTCACGATGCTGGCGAAGCGCACCCGGCGCTCACCGGCCGGGCCGATGGCCGCCACGTTCACCAAACGGCCGACTTCGCTTTCGATGCGGTCGCTTGCCGGTCCGGTTTCCATCCCCCACAGGCCGCTTGCGTCGCGAATTTCAACCGCTCCGTCGGAGACGAGGAGATACACCGGCTCGGTGGCCGCGCGGCGCACCACTAGCGCGTCCACCCCCGAACCCTTCAGCGCCGCGCCAAACGGCCCGCTGGACTGGGATTCCCCGATGCCGCCGGTCAACGGAGACCTGGCGATGACGGAGTGCCTGGAGACCCCCGGAACTGGCGCTCCGGCCACGACGCTGGACGCGAACACCAGCACGTTGCCGGGATCGAACGCGTCCACCGTCGGGTCCATGTCCCGGAGGAGGAAGTAGACCCCCCAGGCGCCGCCGCCGCCGTAGCGCCGGTACCAGGTCATCTCGGGCTCTTCGGTCCAGCTGCGCCGCTCAC
>CAYYTN010000015.1:0-6191 GCA_964474495.1 uncultured Chloroflexota bacterium | reverse complement strand
GACGTGCAGAACGCGACCGTGATAGCCGTGAGTCAAAGTCCGTATCCTCGCGATTGCTCCTGAACTTCAGCCCCTCACTATTGGAGCTGGACGGTCCGGTTAAGGCAGTTTCAGGTTCGTTATTTTCCAGGGTTCTTCGTCGCCATAGATGGCGAGATTGCCCGCTTTGCATTCGTCCGACCCGCCCTGGTTTCGTGACCTGGCGATGCAGACGGTGCGTTCGAGTTCCACGATCCGAAGCTCTTCGCGGTCGTCGAACGCCAGTGTTATTTGAGCCCTGGCCTGTTTGGTGAGGGGGTCGTCTTCAAGTATCTGGACGAGGAGGAGGGCGTCGGGAACGGCGTCAAGCTGAAGAAATTCCAGCAAGCCCTCGTGGACGGAGGAGGTTTCGCTGTCCCGGAGGGGGCTCTGCAGGCTGCGCGGAAGCCGGCTCAGGGCGCTTTCGGCGGCCGGGCCGGCGGCGTCCGCGTCCAGGGCGCTGGCGATCACGTCGTGGATGAAGGTAGTGATGACTCCTTCGAGGTCGGTCGCGCCGGGAGCTGACGCCGGGGCTTCGGCGGCGGGCGCGCTGGAACCGGCTGGCTCGCCTCCGGCCTGACAGGCAACGAGGACCGCCGGCGCGGCGAGGAGGACGGCCAGAAAGTATCCGGCGGGGATCAACCTGCGCATGTTCATGTTCGTAACGCCTCGCACGGAGTCTCAAGTTTGGGTGATGTTATTACGCTGGGCGGGGCGCCGTCACGATTGGCCGGGTCTGGCTGTCCACCTTTGCGAGCGGCTTTCGGTACCGGGGAGTCAAACTGAGGCTGAGGGGTGTTCGCGCCACCATCGAAACGGGGATGGGCTGTGCTATGTTCGGCGTCGCGATCTCTGTGGGTTTTATTGACGGTGGACGCAACCAGTCACCCTGGCCAGGGCGGCGATCGGTTCACGAGAACGCGGATTTTCCGGGTCGAAATTCAGAGGGTCAGCCTGTGCGCACGGTACGGGCGATTGAGAGTGCGAATGTATCTTCGTAAGTTCCTGTCGGCGCTCCTGACGGTGGCTCTTGTTTTCGTGGCGGCCGCCTGTGGAGGCGGCGAACCGGGGGCGGCTGACGGGGAAGCGCCGGCCGTGGCCAGCGTTGTGCAAGGTACGGACGGCGCGTCGCCGGCCGCGGGGCCGAGGGGCGATGCGCAGGCGGGAGTGGAACACTTCCTTCGTAACTTCGTCGCCAGCGTGTCGCCGGCCGATCCGGACGGACCGGAGGCGCAGGCGGCATGGGACCACTTGCCAAAAAGTCGCCAGGCAAAGCTGAGCGAGGGTGAAGCAGCGTCCCTGCACGCGGGTATGGCCGGATTTCTGGATCTCGAGCTGCAAGCCGGCGAGACCCTGGCGGCGGAACTGGAGCAATACGACGAACTTACCCGGGTGGCGGTATTCCGAGTCCAGGTGGTGGGGTCGGCCCCGCCGGTGGCGCGTATCCTCACCCTGAAGAAAACCGTCTGCGATCAGGGCTTTGCGACGGCGGGGTCGGTAAACAAAGAGACTCTGGGCAAGTGTGAAGAAGCGAACGTGCAGCCGTGGAAGATCACGCGGGTGGAGACCCCCGGGTAGGGCCGCAAGCCGGCGCCGGTTTGCGGCCGGCGCGGTGGCCGAATGAAGGCCTGGGACCGTCGCTTCGCCGGATGTGTTTTACTGCACGACGACTCGCCTCAAGGGGGAGATTCACGAGCGGCGGCTTCGGCGGCGCGCTCGGCAAAACGTGCACGACGATATCGAATGGAGCGGGCGCTTTCGCCCGTCGATCACGGTCCGGTTCGCCAGCAGGAGATAAGCATTTGCAGTTCACAAAACTTGGATCGTCCGGAGTGCGGGTGTCCCGGATCGCTCTTGGAATGGGATTTCGGGGGCAGCGGGACGAAGCGGAAATTCTTAACGTGGTGGCGCGTGCGCTGGACGCTGGAGTGACTTTTTTCGACTGCGCCAACATCTACGGGCCCGGGGACGACCGAGCCCTGGCGGGGCGCTCGGAAGTTCTGCTGGGCAAGGCGCTGGGCGGGAGGCGGGACGAGCTGGTGATCACCAGCAAATTCTCTGGAGCGGTTGGCGCCGGGGTCAATGACCGGGGTGGCTCGCGGTATCACATCGTGCGGGAGGTTGAGCGCTCGTTGAAGCGTCTCGGTACGGACAGGATCGATGTATATCTGATGCACAGCCCGGACCCGGAGACGCCGCTGGAGGAGACGGTAGCGACGCTCGATTTGCTGGTAAGGCAGGGGAAGATCCTCTACTGGGGACTGAGCAACTACTCGGCCTGGGAGGCGTGCCAGGCGCTCTGGGTCGCCGATGCGGGCGGATGGCAAATGCCCGCGGTGCTGCAGAATCCGTACAGCCTTTTGAACCGGAAGCTGGAATCGGATCTATTTGAGTTCGCTCGCAGATTTGGTCTGGGGGTAATGGCCTATAGCCCGCTGGCCATCGGCCTTCTGGCGGGAACTTATTCCGAAGAAGGCGGCGCTGAGGCGGGGGCGCTGTGGAGGGACCGGCTGGGCGATCGCATGGGTGAGGTGTTGACGGACGAGGTTCGACGGGTGAAGGGGGAGGTCGACCGGATAGGCAAGGAGCGAAAGGTGACGCCGGCGGAGGTGGCGATCGCCTGGGTGCTTGGCAATGAGGCGGTTTCGGTGGCCATCGCCGGACCGGACAGGCCGGAGCATCTGGATGATTACGTGAATGCGGTGGGGCTGAGTCTGGAGGAAGGCGAGCTGAACGCCCTTGCCGGCGCATCGCAGGCTACGGGCTCGCTGATCGGGGAGTGGCAGCTGCCGCGGGTTTGAGGGGGCCGCGGCGGTAAACGGATGGCGAGGCGCGATGGCGGCGCGAGTCTCGATTAGTATTTCTCGGACACCATCAGAACTGAGAACTGGTGGCGATTTAGGAGGAGATCATGCGAAGGGCCGCTTTCGTGCTGCGTCTGTATCCGGACAAGATCGAGGCCTACCGGGAGACCCACCGGGCGGTCTGGCAGGAGATGATCGATGCCAACCGGGAGGCGGGGATACGCAATCACACGTGCTTCCTGCACGAGAATCTGGTGATCTGCTACTTGGAATGTGACGACCTGGAGCAGACCCAGGCGACGCTGGCGAAGTCGGATGTGGTGAGGCGGTGGGGAGAATTGCACGCGGAGATCATCGACTCGAGCGATGGCGGGGAACGGGTCTATCTGGAGAACGTGTTCCACCAGGATTGAGGGCGAGCGGCGGCGGCAATGATGGGGTAAAGGGAGAATGGCCGGCGAGGAGATGGGCCGGCCGGCGGACTGGAGGCCCGTTTCGGTGGGGCCATCCAGTCAGCCGGTTTCGCCTCCGAACTTCATGGCCTCGTGAATGCGAATGCGCCGGAGCATCCAGACGGAGACGGGCAGGGTGATGAAGAGGGCGGCGCCGAAGATGGCGAAGACGCGGGCGATATCGCCCCAGGCGATTTCGACGATGAAGGCAGGCGTGCCGGCGAACTGATCGACGCTGAGCTGCAGGAAGGGGATGAACAGGGTGCTGGTGAGGACTCCGAGGACGGCGCCGAGAACCCATTTTCAAAAAAGAACAGAGCGCTCATCTGGCGGACGGAGAGGCCCATCGCGCGGAGAATGCCGAATTCCTGGAGGCGGCGGCGAAAAGAGAGAAGTGAATATGTGAGGAAGCCGAGAAGGGTGAGGACGGTGGATATCAGGAAACCTACGGTGAGGATGCCGAAAGTACCGATCTGGGTGGCGTCGTTGCGGGCCGCGGAAAGCTCTCCGCTGAAGTCGACGGCGCTGATGACGTCGATGTCGAGATCGCGGAGGCGGTTGGAGAGCTCGCCGGCGCTGTCGTCCGGTCCCAGGGTGGCGATGATGTCCCAGGGGCTCTCGCCAAAGCTGCGGTGAATGTATTCGACGTTGGTGACGACGAAGGGGCCGTCTTCGGGGTAGTGGGTGGGGATGGTGTCGATCCAGCCGGTGATGGTGAACTCGAGCACGTCCAGGCCGATGTTGTAGCGCTGACGCTCCCCGACGCGCCGGAGCTCGTCGGAGAGGTAAAAGGGTCTGCCGATATTGATGCGCAGGGGATCGCCGATGTTGAGGAGGAGCCGATCGCGGAAGTAGGCGCGATCGACGAGGATGGCGCGCTCGTCGAGGGCGAGGGAGTTCATGAGTTCGTTTAAGGATGTGGGACCGAAGTCCTCCCGCCACCAGACGGTGCGGGCAAAGGGAATGGGATCGACGCCGAAGACGGTGATTTTGTCCGTGTCGCCCTGGCCGGGCGGCTGAAAGTTGGCCTGAGCGTTCCAGAGGCGGGCGATTTGCTGGAATTCGGGTTTGCCGGCCTCGTCGAGGAGGTCGTAATGGCGCTCGGCAGGGGTGACTCGCCAGCGCTCGCCATCAACGAGCCATGTGCCGGTTTCGGCGAAGAAGGCGTCGCCGCCGACCCGGAATAAGATGCGGTCGTTGACGTTGCGGTCGACGGTGGCGGCCATGGACGCGCTGAGGGTGCCGAGGGCGAAGGTCAGAATGAGGAGGAACACGAGTCGGGTGAACTGGCCCGGGCTGCGGCTTATCTGGCGCAGGCCGAGGTGGACGCCGACGCCGTAGAAGGGAGCGCCGGCGGCCGCGATTAGGGAGACGGCGAGGGGAAAGAAACGCAGGAAAACGAGACCGACGGCGAAGATGAATATGACGGGAGCGATGAGAGGGAGGGGATCGGAGAAGAGCTGCCCCTGGGGCCCGAAGGCGAGCAGGGAGTCGCGACCCCGGATGGTGAGATACCCGTAGATGGCGATGGCGAGCAGCAGAAAATCGAGGAAGAAGCGCTGATACAGGGGCCGGCGGGTGACGCGGGAGATGTCCTGCTTGTAGCCGACGATGGATTGGCGGGCGGCGGAGACGGCCGGCCCCAGGGTGGCGATAATGGAGAGGGCGACGGCGACCGCGGCGAAGAGGTAGTGCTGGGCGGTAAGGGTGATCCGCAGGTCCTCGCGGTTGGTGAAGACGAGGAAAGTGTAGGTCTTGCCGATGAGCTGGGCGACGTGGGTGGCCAGGAAGGGGCCGGCGATCATGGCGACGGCCCCAATCATGAGTCCTTCGATGATGTAGATGCCGACGATCTGGGAGGCGCCGACGCCTCTGGATTTGAGGACGGCGACCTCGTTGCGCTGACGGTCTACCGCCATGCCGGAGGAGAGGCTGATGTAGTAGAGGCTGATGGCGACGATGGGGGCGCCGAGAATGAAGAGGATGAGCTTGAGGAAGAAGAGTTTCTGGCTGAATCGGTGGAGGGTGTCTTCGGGGGAGACGACGAGTTTGGTGTCGGGAAGGATGTTGCTGGCGTTGACGCGCAGGCTGTAGAGATTGGCGATGATGTCCCGGTAATTACTGGCCCTGATGAGGTCCGCATCGAAGTCGGAGTACCAGGAGGCTTCGTAGAAGATGCCCGGGAACCGGCGGACGAGCTTGTCGAGGTAGATGTCGCGGTTTATATACATGGCGCCGTCGTTGAAGGCGGTGTCAGCGTTATATATCCAGTAGGTGGACCGGGGATCGGTGGGGATGAAACGGCCGGTGACGGTAACGCCGATGGGGGTTTCGAGGTCGGCGTCGGGGTCGGGATCCCGGTAGAGGACTTTGAAGCGGTCGCCGACGACGAGGCCGAGTTCGTCGATTGCGCCGTCGGTCATCATGACTTCGATCGTCAACATCTGCCCGCCGGCGCCGTCGGAGATCTGGATGACCTCGGATGTCGGCACCCGGCCTTCAATGATTTCGACATTGTCCTGGATGGCGGGCGAGGTGAAGAAGACGCCGTAACCGAGCCGGCGGCGGAGACCGCTGGTGGTGTCTTCGCCGAGAGGGAAGAGCGGCATGACGGCCGTCTGGAGGAAGCTGACCTGGCGAAGCTCGGGCAGTTCTATCATGGTGGGCCGTGTAGGCCTCGGGCTCCGCCGGTCGGCGGGGGGGCGCCGGGGTCGGGGCGGTTGAAGTGCTGCAGGAGGACGCTGCTGCGCGATTGGATGCGATTGGCGTTGGGCCTGGCGAGGTCGATCTTGAGGAGGAATTCGCTGATGCCTTCTGAGTAGAGGGGAATGGCGGTGATAAGGGTGACGGTTATGAGGAGGCCGAGAGCCGTGCTCACGCCGGCCAGGCCGCTGCTTAAAAGGCGCCTGCCGGCAAG
>CAYYTN010000014.1:0-17763 GCA_964474495.1 uncultured Chloroflexota bacterium | reverse complement strand
GATCTGGGGGTAGTCGGTCTTCTGGAGTTCCCAGCAGATGAGCCCGTCTTTGACAAAGACTTCCCAGCTGCACGCCATGGAGCAGTTCACGCCGTGGCTCGACCTCACGCTGTAGTCGTAGGACCACCTGTTCCGGTAAAAGTCCTCCCACGAGCGGGAGTCATCGCTGACGCTGAACCACTTGCTCTTCATGGCCGTACTTCCACTCTCTTTCTGCCTAAGCGGAGCGCAAAGACAGTTAGCGCCACTATGGTTAATATGCCCGCCGCCAGAGTGGGGATATAAGCACTCGGTATGGTTTGGGGTGCGGCTACCCCGGTGCCCAGATAGGCGATAACTGCATCAACTTGTTGGTCCGTCAATCCAAGGTCCGGCATGGGCAGACCGAACTCTTCGCGGTTGGAGACGGAGATAGGATCGTTCTGCGCCTGGTGAACTGAGGGGGACTGGATTTGGACCTTCAACCACGACTCCACCCTTCTCTCCGTAACACCGTCGAGATCCGGCCCCACGAGAACGCCGCCACCGATGGAGTGACAGGCCGCGCAGGTCTGCCCGAAGACGACGCCCCCCTCTTCGGGGGTCTGGGCAGCAACCTCTTGAGTCGCCAACGCCGAAATGAGAAGGCTCACCGCGAAGACAACCACAGCAACGGCCGCGTACGGGCGTAGCCGCCTCAGGTGTTGCATTATCTTGTGCTCCATGCTTTTACCCTCGTTGCTTGACGGGTTCGATCTGTACCAGGTGGGCGGCGCCGGCCGTGACGAGCAGCGGCAAAGCGTCTAGAGGCATGGCCCGCGAAGGCCGGAGCAGCCAGTGAATCGCTGTCATTCGCCCACCGACCCTCTCATCAGGAGAAGATCAGTCCGGCGCCGGTATTCCTGACTCGCTGGCGACGAAGGCAAGGACCTCGGAAAGATGGTTGAAATAGGCCTGTTCGCCCGACTGAACGTGCACCACCCGCCATCGCCACTCCTGCCCGGCTCCCGCTTCCCGAGACTCCGCCCAAAGCGCCAGGACAAAGGAAACTCCCTCGTTGCCCTCCGTGGGGCCTACGTTCCGATCTTCGGCGGGATGTTTCCCATACGATTCTTTCATTGCACTTACAAGCAGACCGCCGCAGGTTCGTCAGGACGCTCGTCGGGGACGGAGAGGCACGCGATCCCCGGCGGTGGCCAGGTGGCGGTGACGCGGGACCCCGGCCGGGCCCGCCAGGACTCCTGAGAAGGTCTCGACCTCACCCATCCGACTCGCACGGATTACTCCCATGGCCCGGTCCCGGCAACTGTTCCATTGCCTTGGTACGGGCAAGCCCTTACGTTGCGCTTACAAGTGGAGAGGCGAGGGAGTGAGTCCGGCGCTATCCGGGCAAGTGCTCGGCAGGTAGCGTTCCCGGGGCGGGCTGGCCGCTGCGGATCAGGCCGTACAACTGCTCGGTCTCCGGGAGCGGTTGCGAATCGAGTTCGCGCTTCACCAGATCCCGGCAGAGATGGTACTGGCGCACGGCCTCGCCCTCCCGCCCGGCGGACCAGAGGGAGTGTATCAGGCCGCGATGGTTGTCTTCGCGCAGGGGATCGATTCGCAGCGCCCGCCGGTAGCCGCTGATGCTCGATTCCCAGTCTCCGTTCACCGCGGTAAGGCTGGACAGGTGCCTTAGAGCGTCCAGGATGGTCTCCCGCAGGTGCTCCCGCTCCCACCAACACCACTGGGCGTAGGGATCGTCCTGGAACAGGTCGCCGCGGTAGAGGTCGATGGCCGCCTGGTAGGCGGCGACTGCCCGGGTGAAGTGGCCTTGTTTCTCGGCCCGATTGCCGAGCCGGATGTTGTCGCGGAACGTGTCGATATCCAGATATTGGGAGGGCTCGGGGTTGAAGTAGTAACCGTCGTCACGGGTGCAGATGTAGGTCCACGGCCGGCGGCCGGGTGAGGGCTCCAACGCCCGGCGGAGCGAATGCACCAGGACGTGTAGCCGGTTTCGGGCCGGCCCCGGCTCGGCACCCGGCCAGAGTGTTTCCATCAGGACTTCACCGGACAAAGCGCGCCGGTCCTGAATGAGGAGAATCTTGAGCAGGCTCAGGGCCCCGCGCCGCTTGAAAGTCTCCGACGCGATCAACCGCCCGGCGCGATGGAGGCGGAACTCGCCCAGGCATTCCATCTCGAGATATGGCCGAGTGGCCCCGTTCGCGTTCGCGCCGGGGCGCACCGGCCGCTCCGGCGCGACGACCGCGGCGGTCGGCGGCGCCTGGATTCCGCCGCCCCGGGGGGCCTCGGGCGGTGCCGCGGCTCCGGGGACGGGAATTGTCGGCTGCGCACGGGCTACGAATCGCCCCGCCTCCACGGCCGCGTCCATCAGTGGCGCCAGGTATTTGGTGGGTGGAGCCGGGGTTGGCCCGGTGCGAGCCAGTTGCACCACCCCCACCTTTTCGTTGGCGACGGTGAGCGGCAGGCAATAGGCCAGCGCTCCCTCGGTCGGGATGTGGCGGCAGGCCGGGGGCCGCCCTTCTCGCCGGCCATGCAGGACAATCCCGCGCCCTTCTACGAACGCCGGGCAGATGCGCGGCGATCCGGCCGGAGAATCGGGGCAGGTCAACGCCGCGGATTCACCTACCTCCGCCCTTCGGGTCATTCCGCCGGAGTCCGCATCTGGCGTGAAAAGCGCGGCGGCGGTGGCCTTCCCAATCTGCACCATCCGCCTCAACATCGCCTGCAGATCCCCTTCCGGGTCGCCGTTCGCGCTACCCCGAAGGCCGGCCGGGATCCTGGCGAGGGTTGCCCGGGCGCGCAGGAAGTCGGCCTCCAGCGCCTGGCCCAAAGGAACGTTGGTCCATTCCAGGAGCCGGCGGGCTCGATCGACATCGAAGCTGGGACTCCGGTCGGCCAGGTTGAGAACGCCGATGACTCCAGCATTCCCAATGATGGGGACGCAGACGTAGGAACGGTATCCGGCTTGTTTCACTTGGGAACGGAGGTACCGCGGGTCCTCGGCGAGCTGCGTGGTCACGATGGAACCGCGACTGGTCTGCACCAACCCCGGGAAGCCCTCACCGGAGCGGAACCGGGTGATCTCCTCGAAGGCCGCGCGCGAGGGCCCGTGATAGAGAGTCAGTAGGAGGTCGCCCTCATCGGGCTCCGTCAGGAATAGCTCGGCCGAATCGGCTCCAGCGGCCTGCCGCAGCATGTCCAGCGTCTTCTCGATGTTCTGTTCCATCGCGCCGGGCAGGAGCGACGTCGATACCGTCGCCACGGCAGCCAGTTCCTGGGCGATCCCGGAGACGGGTGCATCGGTTGACAAGCCCGGAGTTCGGGTAAGGGCGTCAGGGGATGTCGCAGAATCCTCGATCCCGCCGTCGGCGAGGGTGACAAGGGCGCCGCCTGAGACCTTCGGCAGCGCGACGAGTCGACAGGATCGGCGAACGGTGGGCCCGTCAGGGGAGCGCAGCCGCAGATCCTGGCCGGCGGTCAACGCCCCGCGTCTCAGTGCGTCGAAGGCCGGGCAGTCGAGGCTGCACGCCGGCCTGCCGAAGGCATCAGTCCCGCCCACCACCTCGAAGCAGGGCCGCCCGATGGCGCCCTGTTCCGGAAGCTGTAGCAGCGCGCTCGCCGCCAAGTTCCACTCACGGACCCGCTGCTCGTCGTCGACGACGAACATGGCTTCCAGTTCGGTCGTTCCTACCCCAATTATCGGTCCGTCCCCCAATCATGTGGACTTCCGGATGGCGAAGCCCCCCCGGAGTCCCCCGACATGATATAGCCGGATCACTTCAGCCCAAAACACCTCAACTGAAGAAGTTTGCTGCGGGTAGACCCATGGATCAAGTGCTCGCCGGTGCGCCGTTGGACGATCTCAGCCGTCGGGCGAGTGAGTCTCCCGGGTCAAAGTGGATTCAGCGTCGTCTCGAATGACAATGGTGCGCTTGTCAGTGGACACGTCTGTCCGCATTCTCAGCCAGAGTCCGAGTTGCTTTTGGTCGATCTCGTCGGCCCTGGGTCGCGGAAGACGTAGGCCACCCACGGAGTCTCTGATACCGGCTCGATGGCAAGCAGGGTTGAGGCATTGATCCACGCCCTGCTTCCGCCGCTGGTACGCGCGTGGAGATCATGGGCCGGGGCCGTTTCGCCGCGTCTCGCCTTCTGGACTACCGGACAGTCCCGCCTACATACGGACATGCCCTTCAGATCGTTCCCGGAAAGGAGCTCGTAGCGGGCGCTGCCTATTGCCCCACGAGCGGGGTATCCCAGCAGTCCGCGCGCCGATTGATTCCAATGGACGATCCGCTGGTCGAGACCGACAATGAACATCCCGTCGGCGGTCTGCCACTCCGAGATGAACCTCGCCAACTCTGGAGGGTCTACCCTGCGTGAACTCATTACGCCGTACCGTTCCGCCACCTCATCAAGATGGGTCTCTGAGCATGGGTACCGGCAGATTCATTCAACTCGCCTACTGCTGTGAGCAAGAACAAGAGAAGGCTGCGATCCCGGGACGTGATCTGAAGATCTCAGGATCGAACGGAAAGTGCTTTGACTCCCAGAAGTTCGGGGCGCGGCGTCGCGCTCCAGCAATGTATGAGGGGCCAGGCAGATGGTTCTGTGTCCAGATCGTTACCAGGCCCTCACCGGCGTGCACGGTCGCGCCGTACTGCTTACCGTCGGCCTCCCACACCGCACCCGAGCTCGGGTGGGGCGTGTCGCCGGTTCCGATCATCTCCACGATCTCCATCGACTCGACTTTTCGAGATTCAGTATGCTCACGAGACTGCATCGCAGCCGCTCCCGCTAGCATGTTCCCGAGCGTTCTGACTGAGACGTAGTGCTCCGCACCTTGACCGTCGTCCGGGCGTTCTTCTTCGTTGCCACCTGTGATAGCGGTGGTTTCTTGCCTATTGCCTTCAGTAGCTGGCGCTGGTCCAATCGCACCAGCCACGATGCGTGCCCCCAGGGGTGTAGCTCCGCGACACCTCAGCATCCGGCGTCATTCCAGTCTGCCAGGAAAACCGGTCTCGGTGCTGGCAGCGGGGTCGTGGGAGGGGATCAAGGCGTAGGAGGTGGCGACGCGACAAACGGCGCTTGACCCGGGGGAGCGCGACAAAGAGACTCGATTCGCTGGCCAAACGATCCAGAATGGGGGCACTTGATGGATCCGCTGATGGTTGTGTTGCGCACGGTGCATGTTGGTTTCGCGGTGTTCTGGGTGGGGAGTTTCCTGTTCATGACGTTTGTCCTAGCGCCGCAGTTGAAGAAGCTGGGACCGCCAGTGCAAGGCCCGGTGATGGGAGCGCTGGTACCGGTTGTATTTCCAGCGTTCATTACGTCGGCGTTGCTGGTGATCGGGAGCGGGACATGGATGGCCTTGAAGCTGCGCTGGGACGCGCTGGATACGTTGTTTACGACCGCGTGGGGTCTTTCGCTGGTTATCGGGGCAGTGCTGACGGCGTTCGGGTTCATGATGGCGTACTTCGTTTCGCGACCGTCGATGCAGGAACTGGTGGGGATCGGCGCAAGTCTGAAGGGACAGTCGCCGACGCCGGAACAGGGGGCACGGATGGGCGTGCTGCAGCGGCGGATCCCGAAGGCGGGGTACGTGACGTCGGTGCTACTGGTCGGGGCGGCGATCGCAATGGCGGTCGCGCGGTACGTCTAGCGGCGGGACTGCGGTGCGTCTAGCCGGCGGCCGCGGAGCGCTACCCTTGATGGCAGGTTTCGGCTGATTCGAGGGGGGCCATCCACACATTACGGTCGAGGTAACCGATCGCGGCGAGGGGCGCCCGCCGAAGCCGCAGGCCGAGCATCCCGAAGCCCATTCCTCCCCTGAGTCAAGATCGGCCTGTGCTTCGGCGAAGTCGCAGGACGCGGCGAGCCGAAGCTGAAACTGGATGACAGGTGCAGGAACACTAATGGTGATCGGCGGGATGTGGTGGACGCCCCTCGCCATCAGGGGTGCTGTCGACAGATAGCGCAGACCGATGAGTGCGACCATGGACGCGTGGAAACTACCTTCTGGAGCATCGGGTTGGCGGTCGGGTCCCACCCAAAACCCTGCTCTCCGTTCCCGCTAAATGGTCTGAAGCGCCGCGCTCGGGCTCTTCCAGGCCGAGTAGCGATCGGAACAAAAGGCATTGAGTTGGCTAGATTGCCGCCAAGCCGCTACTTCGACCGCATCGGGTTCGGTTGCTCCAGGCAAGGCTGAACCAGGGTTTTCCCGGTTGGCACATGAATACGCGGAATGTACGCTCCCGATTCGCCAGCTAATAGTGCGGCGCGCCATTTCGGGATCGTCTATGGAGTGAGCACCCGCGGCCGGTGGTCGTGCCGGTTTCAGGACATCGGCCGGAGGCACATCGTGGATTGGGAATTCATAGGCGACAGGAGCTTTGAGATGGCAGACAAGCATCAGCACTACACCCAAATCGACAGGGTGCACGGGGCGATCCGCTTGGTGAACGCCATGGTCGGCGCCGGTTGGGAGCTTCTCGATGCGATCCTGGTCAAGCAGGGGGAGGAGAAGGCTATGTCCATAGCACTTCTGGGCAAGACCGATGGCGCCCCAACTCGCGAGGAGGTTCAGCAGGATCTTCACCAAGATTCGGCGAAGGCGTTTGAGCACGAAGGCATACCGCTCGAGGCCATAAGGGCGCTACTGGAAGACGACCCAGAGGGCGGGAGGGACGCTCCCCCCTAGGCCAACCGGGCCCCCAGGGAGTCCCGGCGGGACGGCCAGCCCGTCCGCTTGGAGGAAGGCACACGCCTCAGGGTGGACCTCACCTCGCCGCGACCGCGGCGCACCGCCACCGGCCCCAACGTCCTGCTGTAGCTCACCTGAGGGTTGCGCCATGCAGCCCGCGGGACAACCAGAGAGTCGATGGCCCGGCGTCAGTATCCGGGGGCCACAGACCTGCTGTAAAAGCAGATCCCTCGCCAGTGTCTCTTGCGGCAACGCCGAGAACGGGCGTGGGGAATTCGTTGCGGCTGGAACTTCCATGACCGCTCGCTCGAATTCACATCACCGTTCGACGGTCACGTCCGGGCGTCGAAGCCGTTGGAAATAGATCGCAGCTCGGCGAGACGTACCCATTCGTAGAGGCTATCCCTCGCCGGAGCACCGGGATGCACCAGGTCTGCGCCCGCCCCAACCAACTCCCGGTATGTCTCCGAGTGAGCCTCGTGAACGTCGATCAATACCAGGGCCCAAGCGTCCCGGTGTTGGCCGCGAGCAGCGCTCAGATGAGAGCAGGCCAAGACGGGGTCGTCGCCGAGCGCTTCAATGTTGGCCAGCACAAACGTGAACTCGAAGTCCCGAAGGCGGTCGAGGCCCGCCTGGACATCGCTGGCCAGGGATAGCCGGAAGCCCATGAGCGCCAGCGCAATAGTCCAGGATGGGCTTTGTAGCGGCTCGCGGCCCAAGATGAGTGCGCTGCGCTTTCGATGTTCCGGCGCCAATGCCTTCCCCAAGTTCCGCGTACTGGAAACGCTAATAGTAGGCGCACGTCGTAGATCTGGGCGTCGGTAAATCCCCGGAAGGCTCCCAGGGTATCGGCGATCGAACGGAGCGCTCCGAATGCGGGCTGGCGGCAGCCATGCGCGAGGGATGGTTCACGCCGTTGCCAGGGACCCGCGAACTCGGGTTGAGCGAAGCGCGAATCCTCCCGGCGCCGAGGCCGAGCTGGGTGCAGCGGGAGGGCGAGTCGCTGATTCCGCACATGGCCCGCCCGCCAAGAGTAGGGATACCCCTACATGCCGATAGGGGGAAATCCCGATGTCTGCAAGCCTTCCGAGCGCCCATACTCACGCGGCAGTCGTTCAACACCACGAAAGGTGGGCATCGCCATATGACACAGGCAACTGAAGTCCTGCGATTCGCGAAGGAGTTCGTCAGGGACGCGTCCCTGCGAGCGGATTACACCGAAGACCCCGACGCGACCCTCATCAGCTTTGGAATCGGGGGCGATCTTGCAGTGTCCGTCAAGGCCGCTTTCGACGGATGTTCCGTCGAAGATCTCGGGGAGAAGACCGTACTCGGTATTCAACTCGAGGGCATTGACAATTCGGTTTGGTTCTAGCACCTGAATGAACTTACCCCTTACCGACCTGGCCGCCCTGGAGAGCCAGGAGTTCCTGAGAAGGCGGCTCTCTGGAGGCCTCCTGGCTTCCGAGCTAGATGACGTCGTCCACCTGGCCCTGAATGCCCCTGGTAACGCTCTATCGGCAACGTCTCTGTGGGCGCGTATGGCGGCGGCGGCTCACCACGATGCAGGCGGAGCGAACTTCCCATTGCCGTCGCTTTACGCGGGAATTGAACTCGTAATGACCGCGGCGAACGTGCTCGACGATGTGGAGGACGCAGATGAGTCATTGCTGATCGCGAGATACGGGCCTGCGGCCGCCGTCAACATCGGCAGCTGGCTGCTGGTGACCGGCCTGGCCCTGGTAGGGGAGGCGGACGAGTTGATGTTCCCGAGTACAGAGGCGCACAGGTCCTTGCTCGAGACATGCACCGCCATGCTGCAGACCGCCGCGTCCGGGCAACATCTCGATCTGGTTTCCGCTGATCCGGACCTAGACCTAGGGGTCCGGATCACGGGCCTGAAATCTGGGGCGCTCGTGAGAGGTGCGTGCGAACTGGGGGCGACCGCGGCCGGAGCGGATCCCGCGACGGTCGAATCCTTTGGCGGGTTGGGGTTTCATCTTGGCATGTCGCAACAATTCGCGAACGATCTGAAGGACGTTCCACCGACGCGGCAGGCGGATACAGGCGCCGCTGCCGCAGGAGGGGTTGACCGATTCGCAAGAACGCTTACTCTCTTGACATTGGCGAACTTGCACGCGGATGCCGCGCGGCGTGCCGCCTCGCAGATGGGGGCGTCTTTCCTCACAGCCCTGATGGAGAGCCTTCGGAGTGGAGCCAAACGAAGCGAATTTGCCCGCATCGCCTGAACGCTTTTTACAGCGGCTCAGCGGGCCTACATTTGTCGTAGGCCTCGCTGTGTTTGTGGTGGCCGCGGCCCTTTCCTTTCTCGATCCGTTGCCTCAGGGCGACATTCAGATAGTGGGGAACGAAGTGACCTGGGTGCTACCGGCCGGGCCGTCGTGGGACCGCGGCATTCGGGTCGGAGACGACCCCGGGCTGGACACGAATGGAGATCCAGGAGAGCAACAAGAAGAGGGCTCTGCCGGACTGCCGCCGTCGGAGGTTCACCTTTACTAGAGGGGTCAATATCGCGGTGATTGCCGTGGCTGCCGTGTACGTGGGAACGGGGCTTGAGACGCTTAGGCGCGCCCGCAAGAAGAGCCTCGTGCTCGGTTTCGCCGCGTTCACCGTATCAACGGGGTATGCGCTTTTGGCGCTTCGGCTCGGAACGGCGGGCATTCCCGCGGCCGCGTTCATCTTCCAGTCGCTCGTCATTTCAGCTGTTGCCCTGCTGCCGCTGATGGCGATTCAAACGGTCAGATTGGAATCGGCGACCGCACGAGTAGTCTGGTCGGTCGGCCTTGTGATCCTGCTGGAAAACGTGGTCGTCACGGCGGCCTACGCCGTCATCTTCATCGGGTTCCCCAACGCCTACGAGATCTTGCGTGTGTGGCTTTTGGCGAGGGCCGTCACGTACATGATTGTCGGCACGGGCGTCGTGCTCTGGTCCTATCGTGCCAACAAGTCACTGATTGCGGGTGATGCACTACGGCTGATTCTTGTCGCCATCGCGGGTGGGCTCAGCCCTTTCATTGTGGTTGCCGCTCTGTGGCAAGTCATCCGTCCCGACGCGGTCGTTGACGCCGCCTACGCAAGCATCGCCTTCTTGAGCGCAGGTCTGATCCCAACGGCGTTCGCCTACGCCATGTTGCGGCATCAAATCTTGGAGGTCAGGGGGTTCTACCGCCGGTCCATGGTCCGTGCGACGGTTGCGGTGCTTCTGTTTCTCGGATTCGTGGCAGTTGCATTTGCCGCGAAGGGTCTTGTGCAATCGGGAATTCTGGACGAGACGTTGTCTCCATGGCTCGTGGTGATATTCATAGCACTGGGCGCACTGTTGGTACCGCTGTTCAACGTCGCGAGCACCGCGCTGGACAGGTTCGTGTACGCCGACAGTTTCGATCTGGACGACGCGATCTCCCAGCTTGCTCGCAGGATGGCCGGCGCCGCCGGACTGGACGCTGTTACGTCGGCCGTCAACGAGAAACTTCTGACAGTACTCAACGTCGCAACGAGTCGCATTTGGGTGGCGAACCTGGGAGGCGGATGGCGAAGCTACGCAGCGGGCAACCGCGCCGAGACAGTCGCGGCAGCTGCGAAGGAGGCGCCGAAGCCGGATCGTGGCGGCCGCCGAGCGCTGCGTAATCGGGGACACCTGATGATCAGCCTGGAGTATCAAGGCCGCGTTATCGGGTGGCTGGACCTCGGCCCGAAGCGAAACGGTGAACCATTTGGAGCCAGGGACCTTCGACTTGTGGAGGCGGTTCGCGGTCCGCTTAGCGTGGGGATTGAAAACGGACTCCTGCTGGATGAACTGCGAATGCGCGTAGACGAATTGGAGGAATCGAATAGAGATATTGAAGAAGCCAGAGGCCGCTTGAGGTTGCTCAACACTCGACTCTTGAACGCCGAGGAGATGGAGCGGAAGCGAATCGCGCGGGAGATTCACGACTCGCCGCTGGCTCGGGCCATGATGCTGCAGCGTCGTCTCGCGGATCGCGCTGCGGGCATCGGAAATGGCGATTTCGATCAAATGAAGAGGGATGCGGAGGAGATAGCGGCGGAGCTGCGCTCCGTTTGCAGCGCCCTAAGGCCGCCACAACTTGATGACCTTGGTTTGGCAGCGGCTCTTGACTGGCTTTGCGATGACTACTCCGACAGAAGCGACATCCCGATCACGTTCTCAAACCGATCAAACGGGTTGCGGATTGACTCCGAGATGGAGACAGCTTTGTACAGAGTGGCTCAGGAAGCCATGAACAACGCCCTACGTCATGCGCGAGCGAGTAGCCTGGAAGTCGTGCTTGAGGGCGAGGCCGACGGTTGCCGTCTGGTCATTTCAGACAACGGGCGAGGTCTGGTCGGAATCCCCTCCGCTGATGTCCTTCTGCAGCAAGGTCATCTGGGGATCGCAGGGATGAGGGAGCGCCTCGCACCGCTTGGAGGAGACCTGCGTCTGTCTGAAAGTACGAGTGGCGGGCTTCGAGTAGTCGCCGAGATTCCGTTGCCAAGCCCGGCCGGTGGCGAGAATGGCTGAAACCTCGCGCGGGATCAGGATCCTTCTCGTGGACGATCATCACGTTCTCAGAGAGGGCATTCGATCCATTCTCGACACGGTGGACGGCATCCTCGTAGTTGGTGAGGCGGACTCGGGAGAGAAGGCCCTCGAACTCACGAAGCGGCTGGATCCCGACGTAGTCCTGATGGATATCAACATGCCGGAGATGAGCGGTCTCAGGCGGCCCGACGCATCCGCGCCGAGAGCCCTCGAACGGCAATTGTGGCCCTGACCGCCTACGACTACGCGCAGTACGTCAGGGAAATGCTCGAGATCGGCGTGAGCGGGTATCTCCTCAAAAGCGCGAATTCAGCGGACATCATTCAGGCGATACGAATGGCAGCAGCTGGGGACAAAGTCCTGGACCCGCGGATCAGTGATCAGGTGTTTGCGGCGTTTGGCAAGCGAAGTGCCACCAGAATGGATGAAATGACCCCGCGCGAATTCGAAGTTCTTGGACTTGTTGCGGAAGGGAGGACGAATACTGACATCGGGAAGACCCTGCATCTGACAACGAAAACGATTGAATCGCATGTGAGCAGCATTCTGGGGAAATTGGGCGTAACAAATCGAACGGAGGCAGTTCGCATTGCCATCGATCGTGGGCTTCTGCCAGGGGAGCGGATTCGCTAGTCGAGGCTCCCGGCCTTCACCGGTGCAACCCTACTGCCAATAGGGGACAACCCGGTTTGAGCGAGTTCAACGACCCGGCAAGATGGAAAGACATGTACCTACAGGTTTGCAGCAGACTCCGTACTGAAGGATTTCAAAGGGAATGGGCAAAACGGACCTGGCCATAGTGGGCACAACTTACGTCCCACAAGAATCCCTGACGAAAAGCGAAATCGAGGTGTTGCGCCTGGCCGCAGCCGGAGCGCGCAATGCCGAGATGGCGCGAGCGCTGGGCGTCTCTGACAAGGCAGTGGAGGCGCGGTTGACCCGGCTCTACCGCAAGATGCAAGTTCGCTCGCGTCTGGAAGCGGTTGTCGCCGCGCAAGAGGCTGGCATCCTCGAGGTCGCCAGCCGGCCGCGCGAGAGTCTCAACGGATCTCGCCCGCATGTTCATGATCACGCGGCTGGGATGCAGCTAGATTCAGGTACCGCTTTTCTCCCGGAATATGACCGCAGCTGGCGACAGAACGGGAACGGGAGTACCAACGGCGGTGCAAAGGAAAGCCAACTGCAGTCGGCTGGCATCGCCGAGAAACCTGGCCGCCAGAATGGCGTTTCCGAAACGCGCAAACTCGACTGCGAAACCAGACGCATAAAGTCCGAGCGCCTGGCCCGCCTGCTCACTGAAACACTGGTTGAAACACTGGCGATTCTTGATCGAGAAGCCGGCAGGGGGGATGGGTTGAATTCCGAGGACAGTGCAAGGCTGGCCCTCATGCGTGCGGCGAGAGAGCAGAGTCGACTCGTGCTGTATCTGCTGGAGATCGCGTCCACTGGATCTTGAAGCCGCGTGTCCGGCCTGTAGACCTCAGTCGGCCACCGACCAACTGCAGACTCCGTCTTGTTTCCTTGGATTCAGAATGGCCCACTGCCGACGCATCGGAGCAGGTCCGGCCGCACCAGAAGGCAAGTAGAATCCCCAAAGAACCTTGCAAAGGGCGACGCTGGCACCGGTGAATACAGGCGAATCGACCGCCATAGTGGCGGACCTAGCATCGCGATACGCGGATGATCTAGACCGCGAACTCCGCTCCATCGTCGGTCACCGGGACGAATCAGTACACCAGATGGCCGGATACCACCTGGGCTGGACCGACGAAGATGGCACACCTGGCAGTTTCGCCCGCGGCAAGCAGCTCCGTCCGACACTCTGCTTGCTCGCATGCGAGACGGTTTCGGGCGACTACAGAGCGGCCCTTCCTGCCGCCGCCGCTCTAGAACTGCTTCACAACTTCAGCCTTATTCACGACGACGTGATGGATCGGGACGTGTTGCGTCGGGGCCGACCCACCGTCTGGAAACTATGGGGTACGAGCCAGGCGATCAACACTGGCGATCTGCTCCTTACCCGGTCGTTCGAGGCTCTGACGAGGCTCCCGGAAGAGGTGGCCGTGGACGCGATCGCGATCCTGGCCAATGCCTGCGCCACCATGATCGAGGGCCAGTCTCTGGATCTCCTATTCGAGGATCGCGACGAGGTAACGGTCGACGAGTACATCGACATGATTGGCAGGAAGACGGCAGCACTAGTCGCGGCCTCGCTGCAGCTCGGGGCACGGTCTGGGAACGCGGCTCCAGCGACAGAAAGAGATCTGGCCGAACTTGGCCGCCTGATGGGAGTCTCCTTCCAGCTGGGCGACGACATCCTCGGAACCTGGGGCGATTCGGCCGTAACCGGCAAGCCGGTCGGTCAAGACCTGCTCCGCAAGAAGAAGACGCTGCCCGTGCTTCTGCTGGCCGGCGCAGCCAGCCAGCAGGACCGTGGGCAACTACAGGAATTCCTCGCCGAACCCGACCCATCCAACGAATCCCCTTCCGGGATTTTGGCGATCATGAGTGAGCTGGGCATTCGCCCGGAGGCGCAGGCGCTAGCCAGGGAATACTCCATCCGGGCTCTCGGAGTGCTGGGTAAGCTGCCTGATGGGATTGGCAAGCGGGCCGAGTTCGCCGCACTAATCGATTTCTTCGCCGCCCGCGAAGTCTGAGTGTTTCCGCTGCGGCTTTTGAAGCGGGGCGGCGGCGATTGCCGAAACAGCCTCTACAGCGCTATGCAGTACGAAGCCCGGACCGTGGGCACCGTGCTGCGAGGCGACCGACTTCACGATTCGACCTGGCAGCTTACGGGTTTGAAGGAGTCAAAGACGGGGACAAACGGCCCACGTCCTCTTGATCCGTGGGTCGATTGGAAGGTCCTGCCTGCTTCTACCTCGGCTGCGCCATTGGCAGCCGAACAGCCAGGTCGCTCAGTCCGCCGCATGGTTTCAGAGGCGGCATGAGAGGCGTTTACCTTCAAAACGCGCGCTCAACCGGGGACTCGTTTCACAACAGAATCGAAGCAGAAGCACCGCTGGATTGGGCGAAGCAATGGTAGTAATACCCTCAGGGTGATCGTTCGGGCCAATTGCGATGTCGAACGCGAATTCACGCGACAGAGGCACGCGATTCGTTGGCTACAGTCATTCAGCGCGTCTGATCTGTCAGAACTCACGACTCGTAGGCAATCCGAATGCACGGGAATCGCAGTCGTGGGCCGGGCCCAAATGGTCAGCCTGGAGTGAATCAGCCTTCGGTCGGATTGCCCGACGCGAATATCCAACGGAGCAGAAAGAACGGGAGCACGAGGCCCGGGAGCATGACAAGAAGAACGATCCCCAAAAACGCCTGCGGATTCTCGGAGGCGAATTCGCCGCAGCGATCCAGGAAGGCTTGTATCGGATTCAAATCCGCCCGGCCGGCGTTGGCCGGGAGGCCGCCGGCGAGGACCGCTTCGAGCGCCTGCTGGAGCTCGGGCGAGGTCCATCTTGAGCGCACTTCGCCGGCGATCTTGCCTTCGGCGTCAATCACGATCGCCCTACCGTTGTGGATAACCTCATATTTATCCTGACCGTCGCGACCGGTAGCGGTATCGATAACCCGATTGACGAAGATTCCGTAGTCGCTCCAGACCCGCGAAAGCGTGGTCGGGGCGCCGGTCAGGAACCGCCATCCGGACGGCCAGGCGTTGGCGTACTCGCTCAGAAGCTCCACGGTGTCACGGTCCGGGTCGACGGTGATAACGACGACCGCGAAGGCGGCGGAGTCCGTCGGATCGAGTTCGGCGAGCGCGGACTTGATGTTGAAGAGGTACAGGGGACAGATGTCGGGGCAGGAGGTGTAGACGAAAGTGACGATCGCCGGCGTGCCCTCCAGATCGCTCATCCGGAAGGCGTTGCCCCGCTGGTCGGTGAGTTGAAAATCGGGCGCGTCCGCCGGCGGGCTGGACTCAGATCCCAACAGGGTGCATCCGGCAAGTGACCCCAGAAGGGCCAGCGCGACCAGCAGCAGCGTCAGCCGGCCCCGACCGGTCCCGCGCAATTCGCCCCACCCCATGGCTATTCGGTCGACATCGCGGTGGTTGTGACTCTAGGCGCCGAACGCGGGGTGGGCTCGGCGGGGGGGGACTGCGTCCCGGCTACGGCCGGCAACGGAAACACCGAGCGAGAGGACATAGGCGGCGCCACCGGCCATCGCCAGGGCCGCTCCGAGTCCGAACAGGCCGGTCGGACCGAAGACGCCCGGCACCTTGGCGAAGGCCTCGAACGCCTTGCGTTGCCCGCCGTAGTTGCTGGCCCAGAAGAGCGCCGCGATCAACAGGAAGAGGCCAAGACCGTAGAGCAGCGGCTGGAAGGCCGCCGACTTTGGCAGGCGCAGCCGCACCCCGAGACCCGGCAACATGTGGTACGAAAGTCCCATGAAGGCCACGGTGACCGCACCGACCGTGCCGTGATAGTGCGCGGTGACCCGGGTATCGCCTTCCAATCCCAGAATCGCCGCCAGCACCCCGACGGAGTACAGCAGGAGGGATACCACCAGCGGAATCAGGATGAGCGTCACCCGGCGCGTTCGGGCGACCATCAGGCCAACGATCGCCCAGGCGATGCCGGTGGGTACGACAACTCCAAACCAGGTAATCCGCAGCACGGTGTCCAGCGAGGCCGGACCCGGCATCAGGTAGAGGATCGGAACGAAGATCGTGGGAATCACAAACACAATCAGGCTGACCAGCAGGAGGCGACGGAGCACTGTTGGCAGGCCGGTGCCGAGCATCAGCAACCAGGCCGCCAGCATCCCGTCGCGGAAGTTGTGCGAGATGACATGCCCGCCGATTTGCTTCTCGCGCACCCGCGCCCCCGTCCCCCACTCGTGCCAGATGAAGTGCTCCTGGCCCTCGTCGAACGTCGTCGGCACCCACCGGGTCGTCTCCCGGATCGGCCCGATATCCACCGGCATGATCCGATTCGAACCGCGCACCGCGATCGCCTTCAGCTTCTTTGAGCCCATCACCGCGCCCAG
Source organism: uncultured Chloroflexota bacterium (assembly GCA_964474495.1). Classification (GTDB taxonomy): domain Bacteria; phylum Chloroflexota; class UBA11872; order UBA11872; family VXNJ01; genus JASLPR01. Next base: position 1,516 of record CAYYTN010000014.1, on the reverse strand, counting down.
CCCCGTCCGTCCGGCGAATTCGTTCAGGTCATTGCAGACGCAGGCGATCTTCACCAGGTTTTCGCCGGCGATCCCCGTCTGCGCCACTCGCACGTCCTCGCCCAGCTCCGCCTGAATCGCCTCCTGCACGTCGCCGGTCACCTTGCCCCACAGGTGCTCCGCGTCGCGGATCTCCACCTTCAGGTCCTCGATCCACAGGTACACCGGATTCTCCGCCGCGCCCTGCACCACGATCGCGTCCCAGCCGGCGCTCTTCAGTTCCGCGTTCCAGAACCCGCCGGCCTCGCCTTCGCCGTAGAAACCGGTCAGCGGCGACCGCGCGCCCACGCTGTGCCGCGCGTTCCCCGGCAGCTGCACCCCGGTCATCGGACCGCAGGCGAAAATCAGCCGGTTGTCCGGCCCCAGCGGATCGGTCTCCGCCGGGACTTCCGTCAGCAGGTAGTGGGCGATGATCGCCCGGCCGCCCGGGTGCTTTCGGTAGAAATCGTCGCCCGGTTCCTCGGTCCAGATCTTCCCGTCGCTCAGGTCTACCCGCAGAATCCGTCGATTAATCGATCCGGCCATGGCCGCGTTGCTCCCGATGCTGCGAGGCGCCGTTCGCCGGCGCGCCCGGTAGTGACTTCGCGATATCCCGCCATCTCCAGGAGGGCGGTTGTGACTGCCACGGGATTATGAGAAGGATTGTGGTGACTGTCAAGTTAAATAGTAGGAATGTGGTACTCTGATTGCATAGGCGCCGCGTTGGTGACTGTCACCGTCGGCGCGGCGACTGCGATTGTCGCGAGGAGATATGCCGGCTCGAGGACGCCCCAGGGGCAAAAAGCTCTGCGAGTGCAAGAAGCCGCACTTCGCCAAGGGCCTGTGCCGCGTCTGCTACGATGCGGCGCGACGCGGCGAACGCGCCGAGACCTACCGGGCGCGCCGCACCCGCGATCCCGAGTTCCGCGACGCCGAGCGCAAGCGCGTCCGCGAGGCCATGCGCCGCAACCGCGCCAACGCCTGGTCCCGGCCGAGCTAGTCTTCCGCCGACGCCCGGCCCCGGGCGCTCAGCGTCGCCGCCAGCACAGTCGCCACCGCCAGACCGATCGCGCAGCCCAGGAACGCCACCTTGAAGCCATGGCCCATCGCTTCGGGCGGCGCGTCCAGCGCCACCCCCACCCCCGCCGTCGCCGTCACCACCGCCGCGAACACCGCCCCCCAGATCGCCTGACCCGACGCCATCCCGAACGTCCGCGACACCCCCAGGAACCCGCTCGCCAGGCCCGTCTGCGAGCGCGGTACCGCGCTCAGCATCGCGCTGGCGTTGGGCGGTTGGAAGAACGCCTGCCCCACCCCCAGCCGCGCCACGGCGGCGGGCCCCGCGACCGCACTAAGATGGCCCTGCCCCGTCTGGCCCCGGTTTTTGCGGTTCGCGTAGATCTCCGGGAGAAAGCGACTCCGCATGCTCCAGAAATACCGGTATGAAGATCTCACCTGGCCCGAGGTGAACGAGGCCGTCGCCGCCGGGCGCATCCCC
>CAYYTN010000013.1:0-18322 GCA_964474495.1 uncultured Chloroflexota bacterium | reverse complement strand
AACGCCCCCACAATCAGCGCCGGCCCCATGGAATTCAACGCCGCCGCGCCGATGCCGATCACCGCCCGTCCCACGATCAGTATGAAGAGATCCTGACTGAACGCGGAAATCGTGGAACCGACGAAGAAGATCGCGACTCCGTATAGAAACACTTTCTTGCGGCCCACCAGGTCGGCCAGCCGGCCCGCTCCCAGCAGTAGTGCGCCGGTGACGATGATCGACACCAGCGTCGCCCACAGCACGTCCTGCACGTCGAGCCCCAGGTCGGCCGCGATCGTCGGCAGCGCCACTCCCAGGGCCGTGGGGTCGAACGTCGCCAGCAGGACCGCGGTCGCGCCAAAGACGGCGGCGGCCATGGCGGAACGCGAAATACCCGCGCCGCCCGTATTCAGAGTTTCGCTGGGTTCTCCGTGCGTGCTCATGCGGCGGCGAGGCTAGCGCGAACTCCCAACGGCGCGCAAACGGGTCCGGGCCGGGATCGCGCGGGGATGATTGTGGGCTGCCTGCCGCGAGCGCGATCGTAGGCTAGCTGGGGCCGGTCTGCGCGGGAGCCCGCGAAGCCATGTTTCGTCCCGGCCCGAAGGCGAAAGCCAGCGCGGCCAGCAGGCCGATGAGCGCCACGACGACCGCCGCGCCGAACATCGTGTGAAACCCCGCCACGTCGACCAACCGGCCCAGCAGCAACGGCGCCGGCAGCGCCAGCGGAGCGAGGATCAGGTTCAATCCCGCCATGTACTCCGGGCGGCGCGCATCCGGGGCCACTTCCAGCACGATCGTGATGTCGGCGATGATGAGCATGGACACCAATCCCGCCGCGCCCACCGCCACGTAAATGAGGGTCAAGTCGGTGGCGCTGAACGCCAGGGCCAGGGCCACGACCGTGGCCAGGCTGCCGAGCACCGGCAAAAAGCGAACCCCGAACCAGTCCCCCAGCCATCCCCCGCCCAGCGATCCGGTCACCTGGCTCAGCAGGAATACCATCGTCAGCCGCGCCACATCGGCGCCGGTTGCGCCCAGGTCGCGGGCGCCCAGCACGGCGATGAACGCGGTGGCGGCAATCGCCCAGGCCACGACCACCCGGGCGCCGGCGTAGTACAGGAAGCCGCGATCCTCAACAAACACTCTCGGGATCTTGCGCATGGTCCGCCAGAACAACCGATCCGATTCATCCGGATCCGGTGAAGGCGGCTCGCGCAGGGGCAGGAACAGCAGGGATCCGGCGCAAATCATCAAGCCCGCCACGGCGATCAGCGTGCCGTAGCCGCGCGGAAAGGCGTCATCGCCAAGCAACCCCGACGCCACCGCGAGACCGGCCGCGCCCAGCAGGCCCCCGGTCGCCGTGCTGGCCCCGAAGAACCTCCCGCGCACCCGCCGCGCAATGATCTTGCCCATGATGTCCACCCAGCCCGTCGCGCCGATCCCGGCCGAGCCGTGCAACATGATCAACGCCGGGAAGAACGTCGCCAGCAGCAGCGTCGGATTGGTGTCGCCGACGGCCAGCACAAGCATTCCAAAGAGCGCGAATGCCAGCGCTCCGATCGCATTGGTGGTCGCCAGCCAGTTCTTCTTGATCCGCCTGTTGGCGAAGATCGAAGGTCCGGCGATCTGCGGCAGCGCGAAACTCAATTGCACCATCGCCGGCACCATCCCCACGATCACCGCCGATTCCGTCAGATGGCTGACGAAAACCGGCAAGATCGTTACCGCCGAAACCAGGTTGATGCCGGTGAAGAAGATCAGGTTGTTGCCGAAGAGCAGCGCGTAGTCGCGTCCTGGTCCACGGCGCGGCCTATCGGGCCGCCGGTTTTGAGCGATCATCTAGCGGAGTCTACGCTCGTTCGGGATTCCCTATCGAGGCGGGCCGCACCCGGGCCGGGCGGGGCGGGGGGCCCGCCCGGCCGTAGTGCGCCGCTGGTCTATTCGAGCGCCAGGTAGCGGGTATTCTCGTCGGAGAACGCGAAGAACTCTTCGTAGATCAGCACCAGCGAGCTCTCGCCGGCCCCGGCCTGGAACGTCACCCAGCCCTCAAACGATCCGCCCGGGAACAGATCCGTATCCAGCTCCGGCAACGGGGCCACGATTGGCGGCACGTCCCAGATTTCGCCCTGATCGCCGACCGTGTTGAACGAGAACCCATCCACATCCAGCGGAGCGTCCTCGGTTCCGATATTGCGGACCAGGATCCTCACCTGGACGAACTCCATACCCTCGTCGGGCTCGCTGTTGAACTGGTTCGCCTCGATCGCCATGGCCAGCGCGTCGTCGCCGCGCACCACCTCCAGCACCGTGACCTCCAGGAGGCCGTTCGTGATCGTGGTTCCCATCGGCGCCGGAGCGTCCAGTTCGACACCAACGTCCGTCGCCTCGGCCAGCGGCTCGGCCGGCGCCGTCACTCCGGCCCCTTCCTCCAGCGCCAGGTAGCGGATGTCCTCGTCGCCAAACATCGCGAACGGTTCGTGGCGCAGCATCAGGCCGGTGTCTTCCACGCGGACCTGGAAGGCCATGTAGCCCTCGCCGGACCCGCCCGGGAAGAGGTAGAAGTCAAAGTCCGGGGTCGGCTCGACCAGGCTTGGACGCGCGTACAGCACGTTCTCGTTTCCGGTGACCTTGAAATCTGCCTCCCACATGTTGCCGAAGGTGTCCTCGCGGCTCAGGTTGTGACCCCGGAGGCGCACCAGCACGTACTCGTGCCCCTCGGCGGGCGGCTCGTTGAAACTGTTGGCCTCGGTCAGCATTTCGAGCGCCGCTTCACCGCGGACGACTTCCAGCACGCTGGCGCCCCAGGTGGCGCCGCGGATGTCCTCGCCCATCGCCGCCGGCGCGGAGCGCGACGTTCCCAGGTCGTTCGGGACCGGCATTGTCGCCCAGTCGGGCGAATAGCCGCCGTCCTCGCCGAGCGCCAGGTAGACCACATCCTGGGCGTCGAACGACGACGGGTCGGCCAGCACGGCTATGAGATTGGTTTCGTCGGCCGGGATCACGTAGGCGACCCAGCCCGACGTGGACCCGCCCGTAACCAGGCGGCCGTCGAGTTCGGGATCGGGCTCCACCACCGACGCGTTGTCGCGATACACGCCGCTGGAACCGGTCACGTTCACGTCCCAGGCGGCGATGCCCGCCTCGTCTTCCCCGCCATAGGTCGCCTCGACCATCACCAGCAGGTACTCGCTTCCCTCGGGAGCGGGATCGTTGAACATGTTTGCTTCTTCGACCATGGCCCAGGCGTCATCGCCGCGGACCGTCTCGGTGACCGAGAACTCCCAGTCGCCGATGGCCGCGATGCCGCCGGCCGGGAACGGATTGTCGCGCCCGGCGCCCTCGTCGCTGCCGGCCGGCGCTGGCTCGGGGGTCGGGGTCGCGGTGGGCTCGGGAGTGGCGGTGGGTTCCGGAGTCGCTGTCGGCTCCGGCTCCGGGGTCGCCGTCGGTTCGGGTACCGGCGTCGCCGTCGGCTCCGGTTCGGGCGTCGCGGTCGGCTCGGGTTCCGGCTCCGGCGCTACGGTTGGCTCGGGAGCGGGGGCCTCCGGAGGTTCCGGGGCCGGGGCGGTGGCGCCGGTGCGGGAGCGTCATCACCGCTGCAGGCGGCCAGTACAAACGCCGCCAGAACTACCATCACCAACCCGACTGCGAGCTTCTTTAAGATCCTACTCCCTGTCCGCGAATATCTGTGCGAATGCGCGCGTATTCTAGCCCCAATCGCGCGTCACTGAAGCGATCAACCGGAGTCCGACGCCCCATCGAGTCCCCGGTCCGACGCGATCACCCCGAGGTGTCGCAGCAGCTCTCGCTTGTACCCCTCGAACGTCCCGCCGGCCGTCATCGCCAATCGCCGCGGGCGGTCCAGCGCGATCGCGATCTCCGCCACGATCGTCGCCGGCCGCGGCGACATCACGTAGACCCGATCCGACAGCAGGATCGCCTCATCGACATCGTGGCTGATAAAGAGAATGGTCTTGCCGAACCGCTCCCAGATATCCAGCAGCCACTGCTGCATTTCCAGCCGCGTCAGGGCGTCCAGCGCGCCGAACGGCTCGTCCAGCAGCAGCACATCGTGCCCGGTCAGGATCGTCCGCAGCAGCGCTGCCCGCTGCCGCATCCCGCCCGAAAGCTGGTGCGGGTAGCTCTCGGCGAACCCTTCCAACCCGAAGTCGGGCAGCAGTTCGGTCGCCCGCCGGCGCGCCTCCCGCAGGTCACCGCCGGCGATCTCAATGCCCAGGGTCACGTTGTCCATCAGCCGCCGCCACGGCAGCAGCAGATCGCGCTGCGGCATGTAGCCCACCCGGCCGGTGACGCCGATCGACAGGTCCCCGTGCAGGAGCACTTCCCCGGCGTCCGGTAGTTCCAGCCCGGCGATTACGTTGAAGAGCGTGCTCTTGCCGCAGCCGCTGTTGCCGACCACCGTCACGAACTCCCCCGCCGCCGCGGTCACCGACACCGACGCCAGCGTGGGCAACGCGCGTTCTCCCCGGCCGAACGTCTTCGCCACGTCGGTGGCCGCCACCGCCGCCTCTGTCGGACCCACTGGATTCTCCGAGGTCAAAACTAGTTCGCCGGCAGGAATTCGTTGGTGAAGGCCGCCTCCCAATCGATCACCGCTTCCACCAGTCCCTGCTCCGCCATCCACTCGGACATCGTCCGCCAGACGGCGCCGTCCTGGTGGCCCCATTGCGAGGCGTCGGACTGGTACTGCGGGCTCAGCCATTCCTGCGAGGGCCCCACCAGCGCCGCGTCCGTCTCCGGCGCCGCCGCCAGCAAGATCTCCGCCGCGCCCGCCGGATCGGCGATCGCGCTTTCGTAGCCCTTGCTGATGGCGCTCATCGCCCGGGTCACCACATCGGGCTTCGTGGCGATCAGATCCTCGCTCGTCATGATGAGCGGCGTGTAGTAGTCGGGCACGCCCCAGTCTTTGACGAAGAGCGTCTCGATCTCGATCCCCTCCAGATCGGCCTTCACTCCCTGCCAGCCGTAGAAGATCCAGTACAGGTCGACATCGCGCTGGATGATCGTCAGGAAATCCGCCGCCCCGGCGTCGACCGTCGTGACTTTGCTGAAATCGCCGCCGTCGGCCTCCATCATCGTCTCCAGGAGCGCGAATTCCAGCGGCGAACCGAATCCGCCGTAGGTCAGACCCTCGAAGTCCTTCGGTCGAGTGACGCCGCTGGATTTGAGTGATGCGAAACCGGACGTGTTGTGCTGGATGATCGCCGCCACCGAAACCACCGGCACGCCCTCGGCCCGGGCCGGGGTCATGAATTCCTGGAAGTCGATGCCGAAATCGGCCTGCCCGGTGGCCACCACCTGGGGCCCGCCGCCGGAGGCCGGCTCAACGATCTCCATCTCGATGCCCTCATCCGCGAACAGCCCGTTGTCGCGGGCCACATAGAGCCCGGTGTGATTGGTGTTGGGCACCCAGTCGAGCACCAGCGAGACCTCGTCCGTGGCCGCCGGTTCGGGTTTCGCTTCCGCCATCACCGCAACGGTCGCCGCCGCCGGCGCCGCCTTCGGGGCCGCCGGGGCCGGTGCATCCTCCTCGCAACCGGCCAGCGCCGCCGTCGCCAGCATCCCGCCGGCCAAACTCAGTAAGTGTCTTCGTGAGATCAAAGTTCCCCCTCGTTTTCTTGATATGACCACGGCATCGATAGCCGGGCGATGATTTCAATCGTCAAATAGGCGGCGATGGCGATTACCGACACGACCACGATCACCGCCAGCGCGCGGTCGGCGCGAAATGAGTTCTGCGAGCGGATCAGAAACACGCCCAGGCCCTGGCTGGCTCCCAGCCACTCGGCGATCACCGCTCCGATCACCGCGTACGTGGCCGCGATCTTGCTGCCCGAGGCCAGCGCCGGCAGCGCCGCCGGCAGCCGGCCGATGCGAAACATCTGCCACCGATTCGCACCCATCGCGCGCAGCAGTTGCAGGATCTCGTTGTCCGCCGCCCGCAGGCCGTCCAGAAATGAGACGCAGATCGGGAAGAAGCAGACCAGCACGATCAGCGCCACCTTCGGCGCGATCCCGAAGCCGAACCAGATCACCAGCAGCGGCGCCAGCACGATCACCGGCACCGACTGCGAAACCACCAGCAACGGATAGACCGTGCGCCGGATGGCGTCCGACAGGTGGCTCGCCACGGCCACCGTCACTCCCAGCGCCAGGGCGATCGTAAAACCCAGCGCCATTTCCAGCAGCGTGATCCCGGCATGGGACCAGAGCAGATCGGCCGATTCCACCATCGCCCGGCCGATATCCAGCGGCGACGGCAGCAGCCAGCGCGGGGTGTCCCGCCACTCGACCATGATCTGCCACACCGCCAGGATCGCCGCGAACGTCACCAGCGCCGGGGCCAGCCGGCGGGACCGGCCACCCTTCCTCAAAGCGCCCCCGAACCGCACCGGCATTTCACGACCGGTACTTGCCGATGTGCTCGGCGATCGTGGTGCCGCCTGGCGTATTGGCGATCTTCATGTTGCAGAGCACGGCGGTGGCGCCGAACTCCAGGCAGGCTGCCTGGGCACGCTTGACCACATCCATGATCTCGTCGTACTCGCCTTCGAGAGTGGTCTCGAAGCTGCTCACGTCGTAGGGCAACCCCGACCGCTCCACCACCCCGATCGCCTCGTCGACGCAGGCGTAGAGATCGTCCACCCCGCTCGGCAGCACCTGAAACGCCGCGATAATCGTCGCCATCGTCCGACTCCTCCTCCGCAACGATCCGCCCGAGGAGCCGGGAAAGAAAAACAGCCGCAGACCTGCACCTGCGGCATCCCTCTGTGGAAATGAATCCGTCTTCCTACGCCGGCATTACCCGGGTCAGGTTCAGAGGGAATGCGGCGTGTGGGGCCGCTATCTCAGCCGGATCTACTCCAGCTCCCCTGCGGAAATCGTCATTCAGTTTTCTGGGCCGTCTAACGCTACTTCCAGACCGTCTCACCGCGGCGCGTTGCTGTCAAGGCTTTTCGGCCCGGTCCTCGGCCGGTTCCGTCCCGTCGCCGCTCAGGTCGCGGAAGAACAGGACCATCCCGTCCGCGATGCGCAACGCCACTTCCGGCTCCGTCGCCCGGTTGCTGACCGTGTAGGTCGAGCCCTGTTCCAGGTCCACCCCCACCAACGGCCAGCGCACCCCGGCGAGCGTCACTCCCCGCACCTTGGCCGTGATCGGCGCCAGCGAGATCGTCTGCCCCGGCGCCACCGCGCAGGTGTGATTCCCCGGGCCAATTGCCCGCACCTCGGTCGTCGCGGTCAGGAAGCGCGCGTCGATCGCCGCCAGCCGTGGGTGCGCCAGCAGCAGCAGGTTGGCCATTTCGTGATCGGCCCGCGGGCCGCCCCGCCCCCCGAGAATGGTCACCGCCGTCGCGCCGCGATCCAGCGCCGCCAGCAGCGCCAGTTCGGCGTCCGTGGCGTCCTTGTCCTCCGGGTGCCGGACGATCTCAACGCCCCGCGCTTCCAGTTCCGCCCGTCGATCCACCGCGATCGAATCCAGGTCGCCGACCAGCAGCCCGGGAACCACGCCCAATGCCTTCAGGTGATCCGCCCCGCCGTCGGCCGCCACCACCAGGTCGGCCTCGCGCAGAGCCCGCTCGATCGCGGGCGTCGAACGAAAGTCGCCCGCCAGGATCACTACCGCATTCATCTGTCTCTCCGCCGCTTGGCCGCTTCCGGCCTCCAGCATAGAGCTAAGCGGCCAATGTCTCCCGCAGCGTTTCAAGCAGCGCCTTCACCACCTCCGCGTCCAGCTTCGGTCCCGCCATCTCATTCAGGATGGTTGCCACCGTCTCCCGCGGCATCGGCGCCCGGTACGGCCGCTCGGCGGAAAGCGCATCGTGAATGTCCGCCACCGCCAGGATCCGCTCTTCCAGGCTCAGTTCCTTCCCCTCCAGCCCCAGCGGATAGCCGCTGCCGTCCAGTTTCTCGTGATGATTCGCCGCCATTTCGGCCAGCGGGGCGAACAAATCGGTGGAAACCATCACCCGGCGGGTGTCGGCCGGGTGCCGCCGGATCTGGTCCCACTCCTCGTTGGTGAGCTTGCCTTCTTTGTTCAGGGTCGTTGTCGGCACGTTCAGCTTGCCGATGTCGTGCAACTGCCCGGCAAGCTCCAGGTGCCACAGCCCATCCCCGTCCAGACCCAACCGCCGCCCGATATTCACCGCCGAGCGCGCCACGTTGGTCGAGTGGGTGGCGGTGAACCGCGACTTGATATCGACCACTTCGCCGAACGCCGTCGCGATATCGGTGATCCGCGCCCGCTCGGTGCTCACCCGGCGGTCCATCGGGTCCATCTCCGCGATCCAGCTATCGATGCCGGGATCGTCGAGCCCGCGCAGGTACTCCGCGTCCTGCAGCAGGTCCAGTTGCACTTCCACCAGCGCCGGGTCCAGGGCGCCGCCCGAGCGCTCTTTCAGGACGGACACCGTCTCCTCGGGCGACCGCATCGTCCGAAACGCGTCCGTCAACTGGCTGACGGCGATGATCCGCGCCGCCATCGGGATTTCTTCCCCCGCGTGGCCGTGCGGCATCCCCTTGCCGTCGAAACGTTCAGTCACGCTGTAGAGCGCGTTTTGCACCGCCTCGGAAAGGCCCAGGCGCTGGGCGATCGAGCGGCCAACCGTGCAGCGCATCTGCGCCGCGCCGGCGGACCTTTCGCTTGAGGTTCGCAGGTCGAATGGGAACCGCAGCAGCCGGATCGCCAGCGACCGGTCCTGTCGGAACGTCCGGAAGGCCGAGCCCAGCCGGCCCAGCCGCGTCTCCGGCGCGAGATGCCGCTCGCGATGACCGGTGATGTCGCTGGCCCCCACCAGTTCCAGCAGCACGTCGACCGCCGCCGGGCAACCGCTGTCCTTTAGGTAGGCCGAGTAGAAGACGTCGGAGCGCTCTTCGGCGGTGAGATCGCAGGCCTCGGCGATCCGCATCGCCGTGTAGGCCGTACGAATAGCGTGACCACGCTTGAGTCCCTGCGTCATGTCCAGCGCCACCGAGAACCCGCGCAGCAAGTTGGACATCGGAATCGCCCCCGACGCCAGCAGCTCCGTCTTTCGGGTCGGCCCCTGATCCGCGTGTACGGTACCCACTCCGTTCGCCCCCAGAACCTTCCCGTATTGTGACCTATCGCCCGGCCCGCACAAGGTGGCCATTCGCATAGTGGGCGATGCGGATCGCCATCCGCTGAACTCTCCGACCAGCGACGTGGCCATCCGTGCTCGCCGGCGCTCCCGATCGGCGTCAGGCAATCTGGCCAACGGCGCTCCGCTCCGCCCCCGCCCCGGCTCCGAGCGGCCGCCTCCACAGGTTCAGAACACCGATCCGCGTGCTAGAATGCCGCTCGTTCGCGACCGCTGTTCCACCCCCTCACCAGGACCTCCAACCGTGATTCCGACCTCCGCCCTCAAGTCCCTGCATCTCGCCAACGACGGCAAGTTGATCCTGCTCGTCCTGGACGGGCTCGGCGGCCTGCCGCACCCCGACACCGGCCTCACCGAGCTGGAGTCCGCCCGCACACCCAATCTCGACCTCCTGGCCCGCGAGGGCATCGTCGGCCTCAGCGAGCCGGTCGGTCCCGGCATCACTCCCGGCAGCGGACCCGGCCACCTGGCCCTCTTTGGCTACGACCCGATCGCCGGCAACATCGGCCGCGGCGCCCTGTCGGCCCTGGGCATCGGGCTCGACCTGGCCCCCGAGGACATCGGCGTCCGCCTCAATTTCTGCACCATCGACGCCGGCGGCAACGTCGCCGACCGCCGCGCCGGGCGGATCTCTACCGATCTGAACCGCGAACTCGTCGACGACCTTTCATCCATCGAGATCGACGGAGTCGAAATCGAGCTCGCCACTGAAAGCCAGCACCGCGCTGTGCTGGTGCTGCGCGGCGCGGGCCTGCACCCTGCCGTGCGCGAGACCGATCCCCAGCTCACCGGGGTACCGCCGCTGGCTCCCGACGCCGTGGCCCCCGAAGCCGCGGCCACCGGGGCGATTCTCAAGCGATTCCTGGACGGCGTCCGCGAGGTCATCGGCGACCGCTCGCCGGCCAACTTCGTCCTCATGCGCGGCTACGCCGGCCTGCCGGCGCTGGAGTCGCTGGAGGAAATCTACGGCGTCAAGTCGGCCTGTGTGGCCGCCTACCCGATGTACAAAGGGCTGGCCACCATCGCCGGCATGGACGTCCTGGACACCGGCGACACCTTCCCCGGTGAGGTCGCGGCTTTGCAGCGCCACTGGGACGACTACGACTTCTTCTTCTTCCATTTCAAGGCCACCGATTCCCTCGGCGAAGACGGCGATTTCGATGGCAAGGTGGCTGCCATCGAAGAGGTCGACGCGGCGATTCCCAATATCGTCCGGCTCGGACCGGCCGCGCTGGCCGTCACCGGCGACCACTCCACCCCCGCCCGCCTGCGCCAGCACTCGTGGCACCCGGTGCCCTTCCTGCTACATGCCGAGCATGCCGTCCCCGATGCCGCCACCGCGTTCGGCGAGCGCGCCTGCGGCGCCGGCAGCCTCGGGATCTTCCCGGCCCGCAATACGATGAGCCTGCTCGCCGGCTACGCCGGCCGGCTCAAGAAATTCGGTGCCTGAGCGGCCCGACGGCGCCGGTGGTGGGGCGTCGCCGGACCCGCGTCGCTCCCTCCCGGCCGTCGATGTCCTGGCCGCCCGGGTCCACGAACTTGCTCCCGAAATCCCCCCATCCGTGGCCACGAGCCAGGCCCGGGCCGAGTTGGACCGTCTCCGCCGCCACCTGGATCGCGACGGCCGCGACCCGGGGATGGAGGCGCTGGTCGAGTCCGTGATCCGGAGCGCCCGCCTGCTGCTGGCCCCCGCCCCGCAACCGGTCATCAACGCCACCGGGGTCATCGTGCACACCAACCTCGGGCGCGCTCCGCTTTCGGACCGCGCAATTGCGGCCCTCCAGGAGGCCGCGCGCGGCTACTCCGACCTGGAATACGACGTCGCCGGCGGCCGGCGCGGTTCGCGGCGGGCCCACGTCGAGGACCTGCTCTGCGAGCTCACCGGCGCCGAGGCCGCCCTGGTCGTCAACAACAACGCCGGCGCCGTCTACCTCTGCCTGGGCGCCTTGGCCGGCGGCCGCGAGGTCCCCGTCAGCCGCGGTGAGGCCGTCGAAATCGGCGGCGGCTTCCGCATTCCCGACATCCTCGGCCAGAGCGGGGCCATTCTCCGCGACGTCGGCACCACCAACCGCACCCGCCTGTCCGACTACGCCGCCGCCATCGGACCCGATACCGCCCTCCTGCTCCGGGTCCACACCAGCAATTTCTTGGTCGTCGGCTTTACCGAGGGCGTGCCCCTGGAGGACCTCTGCGCGCTCGGCGACGAGCACTCGATCCCGGTGATGAACGACCTCGGCAGCGGTACTCTGTTGCCGACCGCCGGACACGGACTCGACCCCGAGCCGACCGTGCCGGAAAGCGTCGCCGCCGGCGCGGCGCTCACCACGTTTTCCGGCGACAAGCTCCTCGGCGGCCCGCAGGCCGGCATCATCGTCGGCCGGCGCGACCTGGTGGATGCCGTCGCCGCCTATCCGCTCACCCGCGCCCTGCGCCCCGACAAGCTCTGCCTGGCCGCCCTGCACGCCACCCTGCTCGCCTACGTTGAGGGCGTCGCCGAGGCCGAGATTCCGGTCTGGCGGATGATCGCCGCGCCGAATTCGGAGCTCGAACGCCGCGCCGGGGCCTGGGCGGCCGCGCTCGGGGGCGGCTTGAACGCCGAGATCATCCCCGCCGAAGCCACCGTCGGCGGCGGGTCGTTGCCCGGACAGGCGATCCCCTCGGTGGCCCTGCGGATCGTCTCGCCCGAGCGCTCTCCGGACGAACTCGCCGCCGCGCTGCGGGCCGCCCGGCCGCCAATCATCGGCCGGATCGAAGCCGACGCCTTCCAGCTATCCCCGCGCACCGTGCTGGAGCGCGAAGACGCCGCCGTGATCGAAGCCCTGCGAGGGCTCTGACCCATGCCGTCGCCAGCGCCCGGAGGTCTGCGCATCGGCACCGCCGGCTGGAGCTACGCCGACTGGTACGGGACCTTTTACCCCGTCGCCGCCAAGACCCGCGGGTTCGACGAGTTGGAGTTCTACTGCCGGCACTTCGACACCGTCGAACTCAACAGCAGCTACTACCGCATTCCCTCGCCGTTCCTGATCGAAAGCTGGATTCGCCGCACGCCGGCCGACTTCCTCTTTTCGGTCAAGGCGTTCAGCGCCCTGACCCACCATTTCGAGGCCGCCGCCACCCGCACTTTTGGCGAGTTCGCGACCGCCGTCGTTCCGCTCCAGGAGGCCGGCAAACTCGGCGCCGTTCTGATGCAGTTCCCTCCCCGCTTCCAGCGCGATGAAACCGGCCTCGCCTACCTGCGCCTCCTCCCGGAACTACTTCCGGACCTACCGGTCGTGGTCGAGTTCCGTCACGCGAGCTGGGTCGATGGCGCAGCCGGGGACGAAACCGTGCAACTCCTCCGCGAACTCGGCCTCGGGTTCTGCTGCGTCGACGAACCCCAACTGAAGGGCAACATGCCGGCTTTCACCGCCGCCACCGGGCCGGTCGGCTACATCCGCTTCCACGGGCGCAACCACGAAGACTGGTGGCCGGCCATCAACCAGCGCCGCGCGCAACAGCTGCGCCGCGAAATCCGGCGCGAATCGGGTTCGCACCGCGAGCGCCGCGCCCGCGAAAAGGAACTGACCGCGCAACTCGAGGGCCAGAAGGCGCAGCGCTACAACTACCTCTACTCGCAGGCCGAGCTGTTCCCCTGGAAGGACCGCATCGCGTCCGTCGCTCAAGAGGCCGCCACCACCTTTGTCATCACCAACAATCACTTCGTCGGCCAGGCGGTCGCCAACGCCAAGATGCTGCAAACCATCTTCGATCAACCGCCCCGCGGCGAAGAGACCGAACACCTGCGGCAACTGGTTCTGGTCGCTTCCGAAGCCGAGCAGGGCTCCTCCTGGGTCCAGGCTGAAGACGATTCATCCGACCCGAGCCGGCCACCGACGAACATTTTCAACCCCCGCTGACTAATATCTGAGCGGCGCGTTTCACCCGGCGATACGGAAATGAACCAGGACGACCTCGCGAAGAAGATCCTGATCGGCACCAGCGGCTGGCACCGCCTGGAGGGTTTCTACCCGCCCCGCACCCGCCAGCCGGACATGCTGCCCTTCTACGCCGAGCATTTCCCGGTGGTCGAAGTCGCCACCACCTTCCAGGGAATCCCCGGCGAAGACCGGGTCCGGGAGTGGGCCGACGCGGTCCCCGAGGGATTCGTATTTGATGTCCTGGCGTTCGGTGGGCTGACCCTGCACCAGCGCCGCCCCGGTCAGGCCGCGCCGCTGCCCGGAATGCCCTGGTCGGAAGTCGCCGTCGAGCCCCCGGATGTCATTTTCGAGGAGTTCGTCGCCGCCATCGCGCCGCTGACCGCCGCCGGCAAACTGGGCCTGCTGATGCTGCAATTCCCCCCGTGGTTCGACTGGGGGCCGGACAGCTTCAGGTACCTGGAACGCTGCCGCGCCCAACTGCCCGGCCTCCCGCTCGGCGTCGAGTTCCGCAACCCCTCCTGGTTCCTGCCCGAGGCGCGCCTCGAAGAGGCCCTGGATCACCTGATCGATCTGGAAATCGCCCTTTCGGCTTCCGACTTCCCGCCCGCCCGCGAGGCCCCGCTGCTGCAAGCCCAGGTGAGCCTTTCCGAAGTCGCGCCGGTCCGCCTGCACGGGCGCAAGGAGGGCGAGTGGGATCGGATCGCCGACACCGCCGCCACCCTCGCGGAATATCCGTACAGCGAATCCGATCTCGCGGCGCTCGCCGGCCTCGCGTTGGAACTTGGCGGTGAGGCCGATCGCGTCCACATCATCTTCAACGTCCTGCCCTCCGAAACCGCCGTCGAAGGCGCGCGAACGCTGGGCGAATCGCTGCTTGCCGACCCGGGAGACGGCTACACGGCCTACGAATAGTCGGGCGATAACCATTGACTATTCGGGCAGACGGATAACAATGGGAATGCGCTCGATTCCATAAATCGGCCGCATATCGCCCGACGGACTTCTGGGAATCGTCGTCGCGCGGGTCCGCAACCCGCGTCACTCGAAGAGGAGACATGAGCCGAAGAGACGGATCGGTCTACCTGCCGCTGTCCCTGACCGACGTTCAGGCCAGCCCCGTGGCGGAATCGACGCTCTTCCTCAGGACCCGCGACAGCTACGCCGTCTTCCGTGAAGCTGGCGCGCGGGTGGACCGCCAGGCCATAACCCAGCTCAAGTCCAGCGGGATCGACACGCTGTTTGTGCTCTGCACCGATGGCGAGTCCATCGACCGCTACGTTAGCCGGCACCTTGCCCAGGCTCTCCACGACCCGAACGTCGAGCCCGGTGAAAAGGCCCACCTGCTCACCGCGTCGTCGATGGTGATCGCCCGGGAAATCATGGATCACCCCAACGTGATCGAGATCAGCCGCGCCCGTCCCATCATCGACGCCACCGCCGGGCAGGCCCTCTCCTCGCCCGACACGCTCTTCGAACTGATCCGCTCCAGCGGTGCCGACGACTCCCTACAGACCAACATGGTCAACTCCGGCATCTACGCCCTGGCGCTGTGCGGACCGCTGGGCATCACCGACGCGGACGAGATGGAGGTCATGGCCCTCGCCGGTTTCCTGCACGACATTGGCAAGACCCAGATTCCCCGGGACGTCCTCTACAAGCAGGGGCCGCTTTCCAAGTCCGAGTGGACCCTGATGCGCCAGCACGTCCTGCTGGGTCACAATCTCCTGCGCCAGATTCGCAACCTGCCGGACCCGGTCCTGCAGGCCACCCGCAGCCACCACGAGCGCATGGACGGCCAGGGCTATCCCGACGGCCTCGGCGGGCAGGACATCCCCTTCATCGCCCGGGTCATTGCTGTCGTTGACGTGCTGAACGCGCTGACCGTCGAGACGCCCTACCGCCGCCGGCTGTCCGCCTTCGAGGCCATCATGATGATGCGCGATCGCATGGACGGGCAGTTTGACCACGAGATTCTGCGCGCCCTGATCGGCGCGCTTGGCCCCCGCGATTCGGATGCCGCCGGGGGCCCGCCGGCACCGCCCACCAGCGCCGGTGGGATACAATCGGCGGCTGGTTCAAACTAGCCGCCCTGGGCACCCGGCCGGCAAGGAGACGCCCATCTTGACCGCATCTCGACTGCGATTCGTCGCTCCGCTCGCCGCGGCGCTGGCCGGTCTGCTGCTCGGATTGACGTTCCTGCTCCCGGGCCTCTCCGCCGCCACCGCGCAGTACAGCCTGGATGCCCAGTGGGGCCGCACCGGCTCCGGCGACGGCCAGTTCTTGCGCATTGGCGGCATCGACGTCGATGCCGCCGGCAACGTCTACGCCGTCGATACGGTCAGCGGGCGGATCCAGAAGTTCACCGCCGCCGGCGCCTTCGTCGCCGCCTGGGGCGGACAGGGCACCGCCGACGGGCAGTTCGTCGGCCTGCAGGATGTCGCGGTTGATTTCGCCGGCAACATCTACGGCCTGGACCTGGCCGGGAATCAAGTCCAGCGGTTCGCCCCCGACGGATCCTTCGTCACGTCCTGGGACGTCATCGGCGCCACCGAGGTGATCTCCCACTCGATCCCGTTCGGCGGGATCGCTACCGACAGCAGCGGCGATGTCTACGTCGCCAGCAGCGCCCACGGGGGCGTGCTGGTCTCCGACGGCGCCGGCAACCGCAAGCGCACCATGGATGTCGCCAGCGGCGCTTCGCTCAACATCCCCACCGGGGTGGACGTCGACGCCGACGGTGTCACCTACGTTTTCGACACCTTCAATCGCCGCATCCAGCTATACGACGCCGCCGGCCAGGCGCTGGACCCGATCTACGGCGCCGACACCCCGGACACGGTGTTCCGCTCGCTCGCCCGCGGCGATGTCGAAGTGGATAGCGCCGGCAAGCTCTACGTCGCCGACTTCGCCACCGGCCGCATCCACCGTTTCGCCGCCGACGGGACGTTTGAGTACTCGTTCGTGGTCCGTGATTCATCCGGCCGGATGGTCCTGCCCGGCGGAATCGCCATCGACGCCGCCGGGGACATCTACGTCGCCGGCTACTACGCCAACGTCGTCCTGAGGTTCTCCCCGGTCGGCTAGCTCAGCAAATACTTCGGCAGCTTCGCCACCACCGTGTACAGCGGGTCCACCACGTTGCCTACCCGCACCAGCCCCGCTTGGGACTGCAACTGGAACGCCTCCCAGCGGTCAAACCCGTAGTCGGCTTCCAGCCAGTGCACCATCGCTACCTTGGCGATTCGCACCGCGTCCACCAGCGGCCGGGTGTTCGCCACCGTCATGATGTAGTCGTCGTTTTCCAGGCGCGGCCAATCGATCGCCTTGTCCTTCACCAGGTCGATGGTCAGGGTGGTGCGGGTGGGCGTCTCCAGCGCCGAGCCGCAGTCTTCCCCGTCGCCCTGCGCCCCGTGGCCGTCACCGAACATCAGTAACGCCCCCCGGCGAAACACCGGCAGGTACACGGTCGTCCCGACCGCCGTCTCCACACAGTCCATGTTGCCGCCGTGGTTGTAGGGCGTCATCGTGCTGACCACCTCGCCGTTGCGCGGGCAAACTCCGATGCAGCCCAGGAACGGATGGGTTGGGATCGTCACCTGCTTCCCGCTCGCCGGCAGATCCAGCGTCGCCGTGCTGAAATCGGCGCTGTATTCCCAGCGGAACTCCCGGTACGGCAGCGTCTCGTTCAGCCCCGTCGGGCCGTGCACCCGGCTCTCGATTCCCAGGATGCCCATCCCCGGGTTGTGGCGCGACCAGCCCCATTCGCGGGTCAGTTCGATCTCGTCGATCCTTACCGCCAGCATGTCACCCGGCTCGGCGCCGTTCACGTACACCGGCCCGGTCTGGGGATTGGACAGCTTCAACTCGGTCTCGGGGTCCTGCTGGAACATCTCCGGCGGCGGCTTCTCGCCCCGCTCGTCCAGCCCCCCGGCGTCCAGCGTCCGGGCCCGAACCGAATCGCCCGGGTCCACCCGAATCGCCGGCTCGTGCGGGCCGTAGTTCACGTAGTAGGTGGACGATTCGAATTCGTGCAGCCTGCCACTCATTGCCGTTCTCACTTTCGTGTCACCGGGTCGGCCCCGGGATCTTTCGGTTGTCCGTACCGCCAGTTCGGCGGTTCAAGCTAGTCTTCCCGGGTTTCGGCCGTCGTCGCTTCCAGCACATCGACCAGCCCCTCCGCCTCCTGCCCGAAGCGGCGCTCGCCGACCGTCACGTCCAGGCAATAGGGGATGCGCCGCGCCGGCTCCTGCTCCTGCGGAACCCGCACCTTCATCACGCACAGCACCGCCGCCCGCGCCGCCACCTCGATCTCAATCGGGTCCGGGTCGGCCGTCCAGCCGTCGGGAAGATCCGGCGTCAGCACGAAGGTCCGGGCCTCGTCGGCGTGATTCCGCAGCGTGATCTCCAGGCCCACCGTCTCGCCGGCGACCACCCGGGCCCGGTACGGCCGGATGCCCACGAACCGGGGATCGATCGCGAAGCCGGTCGATCCCTCGTCTTCGACCAGCACCGCGAACGCCATCGCCAGCTCGCGGGCCCGATTTAGCGGCTGTTCGAGCGCCTCCGGGCTCACCGAAATCGCCGCCGAGTGGCCCGTCAATAGCATCTGCGGCTCGTACTCGCGCAACCGCTGGATGGCCCGCTGGAAGCCGTCCAATTCGTAGCGGTTGCGGTACACCGGCCCGCCGATCCGCGGCCCCGTCATCGAGGTCAGGATGTTGTCGCCGGTCAGCGCCAGTTTCAGGCCATCCACCCGCACAAACGTGTGCGCCGCGAAGTACGTGTGGCCCGGCGCGTGCTCGGTCTGAAAGCGAAGGCCCCCCCAGTCGAACTCCTCGCCGTCCTTCAGCACCCGATCCACCCGCATCGGTTCAACCGGCAGACAGGCCAGGTGATAGGCGCTCGGGTTCTCCAATATGTCGCTGAACACTTCGTGCGCCCACAGCTGGGCGCCATACTCGCGCTGCAGCCACGGTATCCCCGACACATGGTCGTCGTGGTAGTGGCTGGGGATCACCACTTCGATCGATTTCACCCCGGCTACTTCCTTGAGCTCTTCGATGGAATGCTCCACGAACCGCCGCAGATCGCCGGCGTGATCGTGGCTGGCGTAGCCGTAGTCCAGCAGCAGCGCCGCCCCATCGTCGTTCACGATCGCGTAGAAGTTGGCGTCCGCCAGCGCGCTCAGCCACAGATGCTTGGAAACCTGGCGAAAGCGCTGGTTGATGGCCAGTTCCGGCGCCGAGACCGGATCGGGCGTGTAGCTGGCCACCTGGAACAGCCGGGAGAGAT
>CAYYTN010000012.1:0-18347 GCA_964474495.1 uncultured Chloroflexota bacterium | reverse complement strand
CGACAATATGCAGGTCGGCGTCGCCGGTGTTGCGCAGGGTATAGCGATGCTCGTTCCAGGTGTTGAGGGCGACGATGCCGAGGTCGATTTCGGTTTCGCTGAACTCGGCCCGGGGTTGAGTGGTGGCCTCCGCGGGGGAGGAGGAGAGGATTTCCGGATCGGGGGCCGGCCGGGCGGCCGGGGCGGCCGGGCCGGCGGCGGCGCCACAGCCGGCGAGCAGCACGATAAACGGCAAGAGCGCCGGGATGAGCGAGAGTTTGCGCAATTGGGATCCTCGCGGGCGGTGCGGTGGGGTTCGACCAGGAAGCGTAGCCTACCGGCGGCGGCGCGGGTAGCGATTCGGCCTGGCCGCCGGGATCGCCGGAGAATCTGAGGCGGTGTTGGCGATTCGGATATCCTGCGGTCGATGAATAGCCGAAATACGCGGTCACGAGTCGGGCGTCGCCGGTTCGTGGCCGGGGGATGTGCGGGTCTGGTCGGGATGGGGCTGGCGGGGTGCGTGGGGGCGCGGGACGCCCGGCTGGCGCCCGGCGGGCACCGGGTGGTGGTGGAAGGATTGCATCATCCGCGGGCGATCGCCTTCGCGCCGGATGGCCGGCTGTTCCTGGGCGAAGCCGGGAGCGAACTACTGGACGGGCGGATCACCACGGTCGACATGGCCGGGCGGCAGACGCTGGTGCACGAGGGACTGCCCCGCTACCCGTCGCCCTACGGCGATGCGGAGGATGTGGGGCTGGCCGGGATCGAGTTCCACGACGGCGCGATCTACGGCGTCATCGGGCAGGGGGAGTTTGACCTGGCGTCGTTCATGTTCCGGGTGGACGCCGACGGGACCTTCGTGCCGCTGGCCAACCTGAAGCATTTCGCGGCGCTGGGCTTCCCGCCGCAGGCGCCAACCCCGGCGATCGACAACGAGTCGGGGACGGTGATCTATGACCCCACCAACGTCTACGACCTGGCGTACCACGCCGGGGAGGACGCCTTCTACGTGGCCGACGCCGGGTCGAACTGGATTCTGAAAGTGAGCCCGGAAGGGCGCGATGTCGAGTACGTCGCGCAGTACACGCGGGTTGGCGATCACACGGTTCCGACCGGGATCGTGGTGGGGCCGGACGGGGCGATCTATCACGGATTGCTGGCGGGTTACCCGTATTCGGTGGGCGCCGGGGTGATCAGCCGGATCGGGCCGGATCGCGAGATCAGCGATTTCATACTTGACATAACGATGCCAATTGACATTGCCTGGGGACCGGACGGCGAGTTCTACATCCTGGAGTTCGCCCAGGGTCTGGATGACGGCTTCCCGCCCCAGATGAAACCGGAGTCGGGTCGGGTACTGCGAAAGGTGGAGGACGGGGTAGAGGTGGTGCTGGAAGGGCTGAACTACCCCTACGCGATGGCGTTCGACCGGGAAGAACATCTGTGGATCACGGTGAACAGCTCGTTCGGCGAGCCGGGGACGGGGGAATTGCGGGAGTACCGACTCCCCTAGCAGCCGCCGGCTGTCTTTCTCTAATCGGCGGACGCGAATTAGGAGTATCCGGACCCCGGACCGAGGCGAAGGAAGGCCGTCGGAGACGGCCCCAACGTGGGCACAGGTCGGGCCACGAGTTGCGCCAAGTCGGGCCCCCGCCGAAGGCGCGAGAAAACCCACGGGGTGGGTTAGCCGATGTCGTAGCGCAGCAGGCGGGCGTTGACTACGGTGACGACCCCGATGACCAGGAAGAGGATGAAGGACATGGCGGCGGCGTAGCCCATCTTCAAGTACGCGAAGGCGTTGAGATAGATCAGGACGACGACCGTAATGGTGCTGTCCAGCGGCCCGCCGACGTTGTAGGACTCGCCGATGCGGGTGGTCATGATGAAGATCTGAACGAAGATCTGGAGGGCGTGGATGAAGTACATGATGACGACGAAGAAGGTGGTGGGGGCGAGGAGGGGGAGGGTGATACGGAAGAACTTGGAAGCGCCGCCGGCGCCGTCGATTTCGGCCGCTTCGTAGAGGTGCGGGGGAATCCCCTGCAGGCCGGCCAGGTAAATCACCATGTTGAGGCCCATGTTCTTCCAGACGCTCATGACGATGATGGAGGCCATGGCGGTGTTGGCGGCGCGGAGCCACTTGAGGCGGGGGAGGCCGATGGATTCGAAGATGTCGTTGAGCAGGCCGAACTGGGGCTCGTACATCCACAGCCAGATCAGCGAGACGGAAACAAAGGAACTGACGACCGGCATGTAGAAGAAGGCGCGGTAGGCGTAGATGCCGCGGATGCGGCGGTTGATGAGGACCGCCAGACCGAGCGAGGTGAGGGCGCCGACGGGGACGGTGGCGAAGGCGAAGTAGAGGGTGTTGGTGATGGCCGCCGGGTAGCGGTTGTCTTCGAGGAGGGCGCGGTAGTTGGTCAGGCCGTTGAACCGGGGCGACTGCATGAGGTCGTAGTGAGTGAGGCTGTGTAGAAGGCCAGGACGATTGGAAGGATGACGAAAACGAACAGGAAGATGAGGGAGGGGGCGACGAATACAAGGCCGGTGAGCCCGCCGCGGGGGCGGAAATTGAACAGCCGACGACGCGGGCGGGTGGTGGCGGTGGTGGCCAGGGGAGGGCCTTTCGGAGAGGGGTTCTGGATGTGAGTTGAGTCTACACCGATCCCCTGCGGGGCTCTCGTTTGGCCCGATGAGCGAGCTAGCGGGGGTCGGGGAGGTAGTCCCGGTAGAGCTCGGGGAGGGAGTGGAGGAGTTCGTGGGCGAAGCGGAAGTTGCCCTCGGTGACGTGGCCGACGGAGATACCCAGCGGGATGCCGAGGTCGTTGCCGTAGCAATGGTCGAAGACCCGGCGGAGCATGGTCTCGATCAACGCGATGGAGCGGTTCCCGCGGCCGGTGGGATCGCTGAAGATGTCGTCGCGGATCTCGGTTTCGACCGGGCGGCCGAGCAGGGCGTCGACCACCCGCAGGGTGGATTTGCTGGCGATGGGGGCGACGCTGAGGAAGACGCGGACCGGCGGAACGCCCTGGCGGTTGGTCTCCTCGGCGTAATCCTGGAGCAGGTCGATCATGAGGTCGGGGGTGTAGAAGAGCTGGGTCGTGAAGAACTGGGCGCCGGAGAGGACCTTCTGGACCATGCGCTGGGGTTCGTCGGCGATGCCGCTGGACGGGTCGGAGCGGCGGGTGTCCATGGCGATGGCGCCGCGAGTGAGGGCGGGGCCGTCGTCGGAAAGCCGGCGGAGGCGCTCGAGCGCGGCCATGGCGCTGAGTCCGCTGAGATTGGTGGCCTGGAGGGCCGGCCCGACGGCGACGATGTTGCGGATGCCGAGGTCGTGGATGGTCTCGCCGAACCAGGTCTCGATCTCGTCCATCGGGGTGTAGGGGAAGGGGTGGGTGATGAGCATCTCGGTTTCGGGATGCAGGTTGGGGTCGCGGGCCACGAGCGTGGCGTAGCGGCGGGCTTCGACGCGGTCGGGACGGCTGATGAAGATACCGCCGCCGCTTTCGTCGACGATCTGCGGGATGTAGATGGCGTCGAGATCGCTGCCAAAACCGGACAGCGAGCGCGCCAGGCCGGCGGCGCTGCGGGCGAGCGCTTCGCGGCCGTCGTCGGTTTCCGGGGGGATGAACTCGAATACGGAGACGCGGCGTTTGGGGTCGGCGACTTTTTCGCCGAAGGTGAGGGGCATCAGGTCGTTGATCGCGGGTCGGGGGCGAGGCTCAAGGGAATGCTACCTGTTTCTCGGGGTGGGGGGCGGAAGGCGTGTTGCGGACGGCCACCATCGACGAAAGTAGCGCATGCGGGCGTCGGGGCCAAGCGTTCGCCGGTGACCGTGGGCGGCCGAAGCGGGGCCGGTGGTACTCGGGCAGCCTGAACAGACATTGGCCGCGGATGCGGCCTAGAAGCCGCGCGGATCGGACCAGGATTGGGCAAAACGTTCGCGGTCGGCGTCAATGTCGCCGCTAAGGCGGCTGATCTGGCCGAAACCGGTGACGCCGAAGTCGCGGCCGTCGCGGCCCGGGACAGTGTGGGCGTCGAACCAGTCCTCCAGCAGGCCGCGCATCGAGTTGATGCGCCCGGCATAGGCCGGGTCCGGGGCCAGGTCGGTGCGCTCGTCCGGGTCGTTGACCATGTCGAAGAGCTGGTTGGGGCCGACGTCATAGCGGTGGATGTATTTCCAGCGCGGGGTGCGAATCATGCGCGTGCCGCCGAATTCGTCGTAGACGACGACGCGATCGCGGGACTCCTCGGCGTCGCCGCGCAGCGTGGCCAGGAAACTGCGCCCGGGGAGCTTGACGCCGGACGGCAGCGGCAGGCCGGCGTGGTCCATCAGCGTGGGCATGACATCGTAGCTGGAGTAGAGGCCCTCGAACACGCGGCCGGACTCGACGGTGCCGGGCTGGTTGAAGATGCCCGGGACCTTGACCGAGTTCTCGTACATGTTGAAGGGGAAGGTGCCGTTGCCTTTGCCCCAGACGCCGTGGTGGCCGAAATTGAAGCCGTTGTCGCTGACGAAGACGATGAAGGTGTCTTCACGGATCTTGAGTTTGTCCAGGTGGGCGACGATGCGGCCCACGCAGGCGTCCATGGCGGTGACGGCCGCGAAGTAGCCTTGCAGCATCTGCTTGCCGCCTTTGAACTCGGTGGGCGAGCCGGTCATCCAGGGGTGGGGCTCCTCCTGGGGGCAGGACTCGAAAGGGCAGTCGGCGTAGGAGTCGACGCTGGCGTAGAACGGGTTCCCCTCGGCGGCGCGGGCGGTGATCCAGTCGATCGCGTCGTCGGTGATGACGTCGGAGACGTAGCCGGTGGTCTCCTCGCGGACGCCGTTGCGGATGAACGGCGCGTCGTTGTAGTCGCCGCCGCCGTAGAGCCGGAAGAAGTGATAGTCGAAGCCGTGGTCGGCGAGTTCGCGCTCGCCCAGGTGCCACTTGCCGAACTGGCCGCAGGTCCAGCCGTTGGCGGCCAGGGCGTCGGCGTAGGTGACCTGGCCGTCCAGGAAGGAGCCGGCCATGTCGCCGGCCGGGTCGCGGCGGATCCAGTCGTGGACGCCGTGCTGGGAGTTGATCTTGCCGGTCAGGTAGGTGGCGCGGCTGGCGGAGCAGACCGGGGTGGAGGTGTAGAAGTTCTGGATGCGCACGCCGGTGGCGGCGAGTTCGTCGATGTTGGGAGTGCGGATTTCCGGGTTGCCGTAGCAGCCGACGCCCCAGAGCGCCTGGTCGTCGGTGAGGATGAAGACGATGTTCGGTTTGCCGTCGGGCATGGCGCGCCTCGCTGGATCGGTCTGCACGGATGACTCGGTTGAGCGTGGCGATTATAGGCGTAGGCGCTCGAATCGGCGGGCCGGCGGCGCGCGCCAATGACTATCATCGAAGCGGATGCCAGCGACTAACCTGCCGGGGGCGATATGACGGACGCAGACGGGCGGAACCGCTGTTTCGGGTCGGACGATGACCCGGTGATGCGCGATTACCACGATCTTGAGTGGGGTGTGCCGATTCATGACGACCGGCATCACTTTGAGTTGTTGTGCCTGGAGGGGGCACAGGCCGGGCTTTCGTGGCGGACGGTGTTGCACCGGCGGGATGGCTACCGGCGGCTGTTCGAGAACTTCGACATCGCGACGGTCGCGGCGTTCGACGAGGAGGACGTGGAACGGCTGCTGCTGGACCCGGGAATCATCCGCAATCGCGCCAAGGTGAACTCGGCGATCAAGAACGCGCGGGCGGCGCTGGAGGTGATCGCGGAGGCCGGATCGTTGGACGAGTTCCTGTGGAGCTTCGTGGACGGGAAGACCATTGTGACGAAGGCCGTGACGCTGGACGGGGTCCGGCCGGAGACGGCGGAGTCGCAGGCGATGAGCAAGGCGCTGAAGGAGCGGGGGTTCAATTTCGTCGGGCCGACCATCTGTCACGCGTATATGCAGTCGGCGGGGATGGTGAACGACCACCCGCGGAGCTGTTTTCGCCACGACGAGGTGTAGGCGGCGGACGGGATTGCTTCCATGGCGAGGGGCTGGGCAGGACAGAAAGGAAGCGCCGGCGTTGATCGGCTGCTGATCTGGCGCGCCCTACCTGTAACACGGCAGAGATGCCGGGAGAGCAGGCTTGGCCGGTGACACTGGCAACCTGAAGGCGAAAACGAGGGCGGACCGAGTAGATGGATGCGCAGGCGAGGACCTATCTGCACGGGTTGCTGGCGAAGCGGGCGGCCGGGGAACTGACGGCGAAGGACCGGCTGGCGATCCCGGTGCAGCCGATGGCGACGTGCGATCCGGCGACGCGGGTGCGCGGGATGGAGGAGGTGGCGCGGGGGTTCACCGAGACCCGGGCGCGCGTGGAAGCCTTGCGCTGCCTGGAGTGCCCGCGGAGCCCGTGCGCACACGCCTGCCCGGCGGGGGTGGACATAATGACATTCGTGGGCGCGGTGGCGCGACGGGAATATGCGGAGGCGATGGCGATCCTGCGGCGCGACTCGCTCCTGCCCGGAGTCTGCGGGCGGGTCTGCCCGCAGGAGACGCTTTGCCAGGCGGCCTGCGCGGTCGGGAAAAGTCACCGTGACCCGGAGAAGGCGGTGGCGATCGGCCGGTTGGAGCGGTTCGTGGCGGATCGCTTTCCAGACGGTGGCTTCGCGCCGGATATCGGAGCGCCGACCGGGAGGCGGATCGCAGTCGTCGGGGCGGGGCCCGGTGGGCTGACGGCGGCGGCGGAACTGCGCCGGGACGGGCACGAGGTGACCGTGTTCGAGGCGCTGCACCGGCCGGGTGGGGTGCTGATCTACGGCATCCCGGCATTCCGGTTGCCGAAGCCGGTGGTGGAACGCGAGGTGGCGGAGCTGCGCCGGATGGGGGTGCGGATCGTCTGCAATTTTGTGGTCGGGCGCAGCCGGACGATCGCGGAGTTGATGGGGGAAGACGGGTACCACGCGGTGTTTGTCGCGACCGGGGCGGGCCTGCCGGTGTTTATGGGTGTCGCGGGTGAGAATCTGGCCGGGGTCTACAGCGCGAATGAGTATCTGACCCGGGCGAACCTGATGAAGGCGCATGAGTTCGGGGCGGGCGCGGACACGCCGGTGATGGCTTCAAAACGGGTGGCGGTGATCGGCGGTGGCAACGTGGCGATGGACGCGGCGCGGATGGCGCTGCGGCTGGGAGCGACGAAGGTGTACCTGGTCTACCGGCGGAGTGAGGAGGAGATGCCGGCCCGGGCGGAGGAGGTCCGGCATGCGCGCGAGGAGGGGGTCGAGTTTCGGATGCTGCGGACTCCGACCCGGGTCGTGGGCGATGGAAACGGGCGGGTGGTGGGGATCGAGTGCCAGCGCAACGAATTGGGAGCGGCGGACGCCGGCGGGCGACGCCGGCCGGTGCCGGTAGCGGCGAGCGAGTCGATCCTGGAGGTGGGCACGGTGGTGGTGGCGATCGGGAATCGCCCGAATGAACTGGTCACCCGGACCACGCCCGGTCTGGAGGTGGACGGATACGGCAATGTGGTCGTGGATTGGCGCTTCCGCACGTCGGTGCCGGGCGTGTTCGCCGGCGGCGATGTCGTGTCGGGGGCGGCGACGGTGGTGGAGGCCATCGGCCAGGGTCGGGCGGCGGCGGCCGAGATCAATGACTACCTGGTGAACGTCCGTGTGCGGGCGCGGGTGGGAGTTCCGGCCTGATGCCGGCCGGTGAAGGACGGTCGCGATGACCGTGGCCCGGATCGAATGGCAGGCGCGGGTGGACAAACCCCACCGAATCGTCGGCAAGCACCGGCTGGCGGCGGACGTGTTCTCGTTTGAGTTTGAGGCCGGGATGATCGCCGCGGCACGCCGCCCGGGACAGTTCGTGCTGATCGGCATCGATCGCGAGTACAGCGAACGGGTGCCGCTGACGATCGCCGGCGCCGACCCGGAGCGGGGCACCATCAGGATCGTGTTCCAGCGGGTGGGCAAGACGACCTTTGAACTGGCGGACCGGGAGGTGGGCGATGCGGTCGACTACATCGTCGGGCCGCTGGGCAACGCGATGGCGATTGAAAAGGTTGGAACAGTGGTGTGCGTGGGAGGTGGAATCGGGACGGCGGCGCTGCTGCCGATCGCCGTGGCGCTGCGGGCGGCCGGGAACGATGTGGTCACGATCCTGGGAGCGCGGAACCGCGAGCTGCTGGTGCTGGAGGAGGACTTCGCCGCCGTCAGTGATGAGGTGGTGACAATGACCGACGACGGGAGCTACGGCCGGCGCGGGCTGGTGACCAGGGCGCTGGGGGAGATCTGCGCCCGTGCGGACCTCCCGGACCTAGCGGTGGCGATTGGACCGGGGCCGATGATGAAGGCCTGCTGCGAGCTGACTCGCGAGGTGGGGATACCAACCCAGGTGTCGCTGAATACCATCATGATCGACGGGATGGGGATGTGCGGCGGCTGCCGGATCGACCTGGATGGGGAGGCGAAGTTCGTCTGCATGGATGGGCCGGAGTTTGACGGCCACAAGGTGGATTTCGACGGGATGTTGCTGCGGATGCGGGCCTACGCCGAGCAGGAGCACCAGGCATTGGCGGACTACCAGGACCACCGCTGCAACGACCCCTGGCCGGTGACATAGGCAACCCCGACAACGCAGGCAACACAGTTGCTCTCATCTGTCGGTTTGAGGCAGGGAGAGGCGCTCGCCCGTCAGGATTCAGACGAAAGTCCGAAGGACCTTAGGTCCAGTCGAAGACGATGCCCAGCCAGTCGCCGGGGCCCTGCTGGATGGCCCGGTAGACGGAAGGAGCGCCGCCGAACGATGGGGCGCTGGAGATGAGGTGCGCGACGCGCAGGTCGCCGGCGGCCAGCAGGTCCAGGAAGGTCGCGCGGTTGCGGGATTGGGTCCAGGGACTATAGGGGTGGGCCTCGATCGGCGCGGCGGGCTGGAAGACGCCGATGATGCTGATCTCGCGGATCTGGAGTTCGTGAAAAAGGTCGATTTCGACCTTGCCCGGCAGGCTGCCGGTGACCAGGATACGGGCGGAATGGGCGGCGGCCTTGAGCATGATCGGAAGGGTGGCGGGGGTGCGGGTGGCGTCGAAGAGCAGGTCGACGCCTTCGCAGGCGGTGAGGTCGAGCAGGCGTTTGATCGGGTCTTCGTCGTTGGGATTGACGGTGTGATCGGCGCCGCTTTCGCGGGCCAGGGCGAGGCGGGAGTCGTCGAGGTCGAGGGCGATGACCGGCCGGCAGCCGGCGGCGCGGGCGAGTTGGACGACTAGCTGGCCGACGACGCCCTGGCCGAAGACGGCGGCCGACTGGCCGAGTTCGGGTCGGGCTTTGCGGACGGCGTGCATGGCGACCGAGCCGAGGATGGCGAAGGGAGCGTGCTGGAGATCGACCCCGGCGGGAATCGGCAGCACGAACTGGTTGCCGGCGATGTGCTCGCCGGCCTGGGCCTTGCCGGCCGGTTCGAGGATGAGATGGGAGGTGTGGGGTCCCATGGAGAGGACCGGGCTGCCGACGGGGAATCTCTCCGGCGCGCCCTCACCCCGGGCGATGATTTCGCCGACGTGCGAGTAGCCGGGCTGGAGCGGGTATTCGGCGATGCCGAGGGCGTCGGTGAGATTGGTCAGCTCGGTGCCGGCGCTGATCAGCGAATGGTGGGCCTGGACGAGGATCTGGCCGGGGCCGGGTTCGGGAACGGCGAATTCCTCGATGACGACTTCACCGGGACCCGGGAAGACGATGCGATGGCCGGTTCCAGGGGACATGATCGCTAGTACTTCCAGCGTCCGGAGGGGAGCATCTCGCCCCACTCCTGGGCGAACGGTGGGCTGCCGTCCTCCCACTCGCCGCCGAGCGGCCGGAGCTGGCCGGGGCCGCCGACGCCACGGTCGACGCCGTCCTTCTCCGGGTTGACATAACGAGTGAACCAACCCTCCAGTCGACCGCGCAGGTCGGCGATGCGCGCGGCCTGGTCGGGAGCGTCGATGCGGTTATTGCGTTCGTCGGGGTCGTTGACGAGATCGAATAGCTGGTGCGGGCCGTCGGGGTAGCGGTGGATGTACTTCCACTCGCGGGTACGGATCATGCGGGTGGGGCCGTATTCGTCGTAGATGATGACCGCGTCGCGGCCCGGGTCCGGATCGCCCAGGAGCGCCGGGACAAAGCTGCGCCCGGGGAGCTGTTCGTCGTCGGGCATGTCGAGCCCGAGGTATTCGAGCAGGGTGGGCATGAAGTCGTAGGCGCTGGCCAGAGCGTCGGTGACGTGCCCGGCCGGCAGGCGGTCCGGATGGCTGACGATAAACGGGACCTTGACCGAGTTCTCGTACATGTTCAGCGGGCTGGTGCCGTTGCCCTTGCCCCAGAATCCGTGCTGCCCGCAGCTGAAGCCGTTGTCGCTGACGAAGACGACCAGGGTGTTGTCACGGATGTCGAGCGCTTCAAGGCGATCGAGGATGCGGCCGACGTCGGCGTCCATGGCGGTGACGGCGGCGAAATAGCCCTGCAGCATCTCGCGGCGGCCGAGCATCGTGTGGGTCAGCGGGCCGGCGTCGGGATGGATCGGTTCCTGGGGACAGGAGACGAACGGGCAGTCGTCGTAGGAATCGACGATCTCCCGCGGATGGCCGATCCAGGGGCTGTGGGGGGCGGTGTAGTGGACGCTGAGGTAGAAGGGACCGGCGGCGTTGCCGTCGATGAACTCGAGGGCGTCGTCGGTCATGGCGGTGGTGACGTAGCCGGGGATTGTCTGCAATTTGCCGTCGCGGACCATCAGGGCGTCGTTGTAGTCGCCGCCGCCCTTTTCGTGGGCGAACCAGTGCGAGAAGCCATGCTGGGGAGTTTCGCTGGCGCCCAGGTGCCACTTGCCGGACAGGCCGCACGTGTAGCCGTTGGCGGCGAGGATGTCGGTGTAGGCGATCTGGCCCTCGAGATAGGCGGCGGCGTCGGGTCCGGTGTTGAGTCCCCGAATCCAGTCGTGGACGCCGTGGGCGGAGGCGGTCTTGCCGGTCAGGAAGGAAGCCCGGCTGGCGGAGCAGACCGGGGTGGAGCAGAAGAAGTTCTCGAAGCGGACACCGGACGCGGCCAGGCGGTCGAGGTTGGGGGTGCGGATTTCGTCGTTGCCGTAGCAACCGGCGGCCCAGGGGCCCTGGTCGTCGGTGAGGATGAAGATGATGTTGGGTCGGTCGTCGGGCATTCTGGACCTCGCGGGATTGGGGTTGGGTTTCAGAAGTTGTCGTGGCGGCCGGACGGAGCCACGTTTCCGGGGGTGCGCTGAAAGGCCGGAGTGGGGCGGTCGGGACGCACGGGGCGGAGCTGCCCCATGCCTTTGATATCGAGGAAGCGGCCGTCGAGTTCGGGATCGGCGTAGCGCTCGAACCAGGCTTCGAGCCGGGCGCGAAGGTCGGCGATGCGGTCGGCCTGGTCGGGATCGGCGGCGCGGTCGTGGCGCTCGTCGGGATCGTGGACCAGGTCGTAGAGCTCGTCCGGGCCTTCGGGATGGCGGTGGACGTATTTCCACTCGCGGTCGCGGATCATGCGGGTGGCGCCGTACTCGTCGTAGACCACGACGTGCTCGCGGC
The DNA here is from genome assembly GCA_964474495.1 of uncultured Chloroflexota bacterium. Classification (GTDB taxonomy): domain Bacteria; phylum Chloroflexota; class UBA11872; order UBA11872; family VXNJ01; genus JASLPR01. The sequence goes on along the minus strand of CAYYTN010000012.1, from coordinate 6,837 downwards.
CGGGGTCCGATTCGCCGCGCAGGGCGGGCAGAAAGCTGCGCCCGGGGAGGGCGGCGGCGTCGGGAACGTCGAGTCCCAGGTAGTCCAGCAGCGTGGGCATGAAGTCGTAGTTGCTGAAGAGGCCTTCGGCGACGACGCCGGCGGGGATGACGCCCGGGTGGCTGGCGATGAAGGGCACGCGGATGGAGGTCTCGTACATGTTGGGCGGGTAGGTGCCGTTGCCCTTGCCCCAGATGCCGTGGTGGCCGAGGTTGAATCCGTTGTCACTGGTGAAGATCACCAGGGTGTCGTCGCGGATGCCCAGTTGGTCGATTCGGTCGAGCAGGCGGCCAAGGTCGGCGTCCATGGCGGTGGTGGCGGCGAAGTAGCCTTGCATGAGTTCGCGATCGCCCAGGCAGGCGTCGGTGAGACCGCCGGCCCAGGGGTGTTTCTCCTCCTGGGGGCAGGATTCAAACGGGCAGTCGTCGTAGGTGGCGACGATTTCGGCCGGGTGATCGAGCCAGGGTTTGTGGGGGGCGGTGTAGTGGATCGCGGAGTAAAACGGCTGGTCGGATTCGACGCAGGATTCGATGAACGCGATGGCGTCGTCGGTGATGGCGGTGGTGATGTAGCCGGGGACGTTGATGAGTTCGCCGTCGCGGATCATGGGCGCGTCCAGGTAGGGGCCGCCGCCGCGTTCGTGGACGAACCAGTGGGAGAAGCCGTGCTGGGGTAGCTGGCTGTTGCCCAGGTGCCACTTGCCGCTGATACCGCAGGTGTAGCCGTTGGCGGCCAGGACATCGGTGTAGGCGGTTTGGCCTTCCAGGTAGGTCGCGCCATCGTCGCCGAAATTGCCTTCGCGAATCCAGTCGTGGACGCCGTGGGCGGAGGCGATCTTGCCGGTGAGAAAGTTGGCGCGGCTGGGGGAACAGACCGGGGTGGAGCAGAAGAAGTTCTCAAAGCGCACCCCGCCGGCGGCGAGCCGGTCGGTGTTGGGGGTGCGTATCTCGGGATTGCCGTAGCAGCCGTTGGCCCAGACGCCCTGGTCGTCGGTGAGGATGAAGATGACGTTGGGTCGGGTGGGCATGAGCTCTCCGGGGCTGAGACAGGCCGGTAGATCGTAGGCGATCGGGCGAAGCGGTGCTTGCCGCGGGGCGGTTGGCGGGATGGGGAGGCGGTGGAATATGCTCTCGGTCTCTCCTCAACTTTCGGGAGGCGGACGGTGGGTTGCCCGCCGGGAGGTTACGAATGTCCTGGACGAAGATTTCCGAGCACCTGCACCGCTGGGACGATACCTGCAACGTGTATTGCGTCGTGGCCGGTAGCCGCGGGATCTTGATCGATGCGGGGTCGGGGGACGTGCTGGAGCACCTCGGCGAGATCGGGGTGGAGGGGATCGACTGGGTCCTGCACACCCACCACCACCGCGACCAGGCCTGGGGGACGAACCGGGTGCGGGCAACCGGGGCGAAGGTGGCGGTGCCGGAGCACGAACGGCATCTCTTCGAGGAAGCGGAACTGCTGTGGCAACACAAGCGGGTCTACGACAACTACAACGACCGCAGCACGTTCTTCACCGTCGCCGAAGACATCGCGGTGGACGCCGAGTTGCTGGACTACGAGACCTTCGAGTGGCAGGGAATTACGCTCGAAATCCTGCCGGCGAAGGGGCACACCCACGGCAGCAGCGCGCTGATCGGCGAGATCGACGGCCGGACAGTGGCGTTCACCGGCGACCTGATGCAGGCCGGCGGGCGGCTGTACCAGTACCACGGGATTGAGTACGGCTACGGCGACCGGGTGGGAGCGCTGTTCACCTGGCAGTCGGCGCGGGCGCTGCGCAGGCGAGCGCCGGACGTGGGATTGCCGTCGCATGGCGAACCGATCGAGGATGTGGCCGGGGACTGCGTGCGGCTGGAAGACGGGCTGCGGGCAATGGCGCGGCTGGGCGGGGGGGCGCGGATGTTCGGGGCGAATCAGCCGACGCACCTGGACGTGCTGCCGGAGCCGCGCTACATCCAGCTTTCGCGTCACCTGCTGTGGAGCGGCCCGCACACGGTGTCGAACTTCTACGTGATCCTGTCGGAGTCGGGCAAGGCCTGCTTCATCGACTACGGGAACTCGTATTCGGCCTACATGGCGGTGGCGCAGGAACGCGAGGACGGCGACACGATGCGGTTCGTGGCGCATCACCTGGACGAATTGCGCGAGACCTATGGGGTGACGGAGATCGACGTGGTGCTGATAACCCACATCCACGACGACCACACCGTGGGGGTGCCGTACCTGCAGCGCCACGAGGGTACGGAGGCCTGGGCGCTGGACGAGGTGGCGAAGGTGCTGGCGGACCCGGCCGGGTGGTCGAGTACGCCGTGCACGCTGAAGGCGCCGATTGAGTTCGCGCAGGTCCTGACCGATGGCGAGCGGATCGGCTGGGAAGAGTATGAGTTCGAGGTGCACCACGCGCCGGGTCAGACGGAATTTCACTCGGTGATCGGGGTCGAGATCGACGGACAGAAGGTGGCGTTCACCGGCGACAACGTGTTCACCGACCTGGCGCCGGGCCGGGATGGGAAGCTGACCGAGCAGCTCTACCAGACGACCGTGCTGCGCAACAGCTACCAGCTGTGGATGCACCACAAGTGCGCCGACGTGATGGACGCGGTGGCGGCGGACTTGATCTGCCCGGGGCACCGGCAGGTGTTCGCCTGGGACGAGACAAAGGCCCTGGAGTACCGGGACTTCATCGAGCGCAACGAGCAGGCGGTGCGCCGGCTGACCGGCGAGCCGGCCAACGTGTCGGTGGATGTGTTCTGGGCGCGGCTGCGGCCCTACCTGAGCGAAGCCGCGGCGGGGAGCGCGGTGGCCTACACGCTGATGCTGCGGAACAACTACGCCGAGGAGCGGCGCTTCGAAGCGCGGCTGCTGGCCCCGGCGGGTTGGACGACGGACGGGGAGTTCGCCGAACTGAAGCTGGGAGCCGGGGAGAAGGGCGAATTGGAACTGACGGCAACCGCGCCGGGAACGGCCAACATCCGCCGAATCGTAACCGCCGAGATTCGGATTGACGGAGTCACCCAAGGCCCGATCGCGGAGGCGGTGGTGACGGTGACGGGGGGCGGATAGGAGTGGCGGCGCGCCCCCCGAGGGTGCGAGAATTGAAGCAACGGCGCCTACCGGCGCCGGTACGGGTGGACGCGATAAATGGTTAACCGGAACCGAACGACAGCGAAGGAGACAGCGGGATGCTGAGTGACAAATTGCAGGCGGCGTTGAACGGGCAGGTGACGGCGGAGTTGCACGCTTCGCACCTGTACCTGTCGATGGCGGCGCATTTCTCGGACGCCGACCTGCCGGGCTTCGAGGCGTGGATGCGAGCCCAGGCCGAGGAAGAGCGGGCGCACGCGTTTCGGCTGTTCGATTTCGTGCTGGACCGCGATGGCCAGGTGACGTTGGGCGCGATCGACGCACCGGCGACGGACTTTGGCTCCGCACTGGCCACGATGGAGGCGGCGCTGGGCCACGAAAAGAAGGTCTCGGCCCAGATCAACGCCCTGTACAAGCTGGCCGGCGACGAAAGCGACTATCCGGCGCAAGTGATGTTGCAGTGGTTCGTAACCGAGCAGGTGGAAGAAGAGAAGACGGCGATGGACATAATCGCCCGGCTGAAGCTGGCCGGCGACGACGGGGCGGCGCTGCTTTTGATGGACCAGGAGATGGGATCGCGGCCGGCCGGGGGCGAATAGCCGCGCGATTCATCTGACGGCGACCGGTAGCCCCCGGGGCGAAAGTCCGAAGGGCCTAGCGGCGCAGGTATAGCTCCAGGAGGCGGATGCGCGGCCCGTCCATGGCGGCGACGCGCAGCGACCAGCCCTGGTAGTTCACCACCCGGCCGCGCTGCGGAATGCTGCCGAGGCGATGCAGCACGAACCCGGCAACGGTTTCGTAGTCGCCCTCGGGCAGGTGGCAGCCGGCGACTTCGGCGATCTCATCCAGGTGGGCGGTGCCGTCCAGGCGGTAGCGGTTGGGGCCGGCCGGGCGGACGGCCGCGGCGGTGGGATCGGATTCGTCGGAAATGTTGCCGACCAGTTCCTCGGCCAGGTCCTCCATTGTGACGATGCCAGCCGGCGAGCCATGCTCGGCGACGACCAGGGCGATCGGGCTGCGGGTGCGGCGTAGCTCGGCCGGGAGGTCGGCGATGCCGGCGGATTCGGGGATCGCCATGAGCGGGCGAATGATGCGGCGGGGCAGCCGGCGGTCCCATTCGTTGGCTTCGAGGCCGAGCAGGTCCTTGGCGTGGACGAAGCCGCGGATGTTGGATGGGTCGCCGTCATACAGCGGGTAGCGCGAGTGGCCGGTCTCGATGATGAGGCGTTCGATTTCGCGGGGGGTGCTGTCGGTGCTGGCCAGGACGACCTGGACGCGCGGGACCATGACTTCGCGGACCCGCTGGTCGCCGAACGTAAAGGCGCGGCGGACCAGGTCGTGCCCGGCGGCCCCGATGGCGCCTTCTTCGTGGAGATCTTCCAGCATCAGCGCGATCTCGGCGGCGGAATAGGAGGTCATCAACTCCTGTTTCATCTCAACGCCGAATATGCGCAGTCCCCCGCGGGCAGCCAGGTTCAGCACCCATAGGACTCCCCTGAATACGTAGGTGAAGGCCCGGAAGGGAACGGCTACCCACAACAAAACCCGCTCGGGGACCGCGATGGCGGCGTTCTTGGGGGCCATTTCGCCGATGATCATGTGGCCCAGGGCGACGACCAGCAGGGCGATCGGGACAGCGATGGCGTGGGCCAGGGCCTCGGGCGGATCGCCGAACAGGCTGATGAAGTCCTGGATGACGCTGGCCAGCGCCGACTCGGTGATGAAACCCAGGCCGAGGGAGGCGATGGTGATGCCGAGCTGGGCGCTGGCGAACATGAGCGGGAGATCGCGCATCGATTGGAGGGCGGCGCGGGCGCGGAATCCGCCGCCGGCGGCCAGCTCTTCGATGCGGCCGCGCCGGGCGGCGGTGAGGGCGATTTCGGAGGCCACGAAGAAGCCATTGGCCAGGAGCAGGACGATGGTGGCGAGGAGATACCAGATGTTCATGCGGATGGCCCGGGGTGGGGTCCGGCGATCCGGACCCGCGCGATGCGGAGTCCGTCCATTGCCAGGACCTGGAAGCGGCGGCCGCCGATGACCGCCGCGTCGCCGATGCCGGGGATGCGCTGGAAGCGCAACAGCAGGTAGCCGGCCAGGGTTTCGTACGGCCCCGGCGGGAAGGCTATGCCGCAGGCGCGCTCGAGCTCGGGGGCGGTGATGAGGCCGGAGACCAGGATTGAGCCGTCGGCGGCGGCCTGGTAGGGGCGGCCGGAATCGGGGGAGTCGTACTCGTCCTCAATACTGCCCAGGATCTCTTCGAGGATGTCCTCGATGGTGAGGATGCCGGCCATCATGCCGTGTTCGTCGGCGACGATCGCCAGCGGGGCGTGGCGGAGACGCATGTCCAGCAGGATCGCCGGCAGCCGGCCGGTGGGGGCGACCACCAGGGGCGGCTGGAGACGGTCGGCCACCGGGATTGATTCCCAGGCCTCGGGGGGCTCGCGGAGGCACTCCTGGACGTGGATCACGCCGACGATTTCATCGCCGTCGGCCTGGTAGACCGGGAAGCGCGAGTAGCCGGACTCCTGGGCCAGTGCGGCCAGGTCGGCGAGGGTGGCGTCTTCGCGGATGTCGAGGACGTTGCCGCGCGGCACCAGGATGTCCAGGGCGGTGAGCTGGCCGAAGCGCAGTGACCGGTCGATGAGGTCGAGGCGGACGTCGGGAAGCAGCCCGGACCGGGCCGAGCGGCGGATGACCTGGCGGAGATCGGCGAGGCCGGCGACTTCGCCGTGCTCCTGGTGGGCTTGCATGCCGGCGAGCCGCAGCACCTGGTTGGCGATGGCATTCAATGACCACACAAGCGGCTTGAGAATACTGTTGAACGCATATGCGATAGGCGCCAGCGCCAGCGCCGTAGGCACCGGCCTGGCGATTGCCAGGTTCTTCGGAATGATTTCGCCGACCACCAGCTGCGTCGCCGTTATCACAGCCAGCGCGACTCCGGTGGCGATTGCGTAATTGGAGCCGGACGGCAGGAACGGCAAGGCGTCGAGGAGGGGCTCAAGGGGTGGCGCAAGTACCGGTCCGATGAGAAAGCCGAGTATCAGCGAACTCACCGAGATGCCGAGCTGGGCGCCGGAGAGCTCGAAGGTGAGGTTGCGGATGGCGCGGAAGGTGATGCGGGCGCGCCAGGAACCGCCGGCGGCGAGGGCTTCGACCTGGTAGCGGCTGGCGGCTATGAGGGCGAATTCGACGCCGACGAAAAAGGCGTTGGCAAGCAGCAACAGGCCGACCGCGAGCAATCCCAGGATGCCGTCGATGTCGGGTCCAACCCCTCGGTGAAACGTGTACCGCGGGCCGCGATCAGGTGCGCGGCGCGAACTTTGGCCGGTCCCAGATTAGCGCGCCGGGGCGGTTCTTGGGGCGGGGTGGGGTCAGACGGTGGGGAGCGGGCGGGCGGCCAGTTCGCGCAGGGCGGCGATCCGGTCGGCGAGCGGGGGGTGGGTGTTGAAGAGATTGTTGAGCCAGGCGCGCGGTTTCTGGCGGCGTTTGGCGGCCTGGCCGTCGATGGGGGATTCGATCCAGAGATGGGCCGTGGCGCGGCTGGCGCTGTGGACCACCGTACGGTCGGATTTGAGCTTTTCGAGCGCGCCGATGAGACCGTCGGGATTGCGGGTCAGCAGCAGGGCGTCGGCGTCGGCCAGGTATTCGCGGCGGCGCGAGATGGCGAAGTGCAGGATGCGGGCGAAGATCGGGGAGACGATCAGCAGC
>CAYYTN010000011.1:22787-23054 GCA_964474495.1 uncultured Chloroflexota bacterium | reverse complement strand
GCGCGTCGCCGCCATCATCGGCGGATTTGAGTCCACCACCCCGCCGGTCGGCGAACTCGACATCACCCTCTACCGCGACGATCTCGGCTTGCAGCCCCGTCCCCCGGCGGTCGCGCCCACCGACATCCCATTTCCGATCGAAGCGAAGAACGTGGTCCTTTTCGACGACGTCCTCTTCACCGGCCGCACTGTCCGCGCCGCCCTCGATGCCCTGATCGACTTCGGCCGCCCGCGCTCGATTCAGCTTGGCGTGATGATCGACCGCGG
>CAYYTN010000011.1:0-22765 GCA_964474495.1 uncultured Chloroflexota bacterium | reverse complement strand
ATTGCCCATCCGGGCCGACTACGTCGGCAAGAACCTCCCCACCGCTCGCAATGAAGATGTCGAACTGCGGGTCCAGGAAATCGACGGCGCCGACGGCGTCGCCGTCGCCACCCTTGACCGGCCCTACCGGGAAGATTGACGCCATGCCCCTTTCCCAGCGCAATCTCCTGGACCTGGACGAATTCGGCCGCGACGACATCGGCCTGATCCTCGACACCGGCGTCACCATGGCCGAGATCCTCAGCCGCCAGATACCGCGCGTGCCCACCCTGCGCGGCACCACCATCGCCAATCTCTTCTATGAGGCCAGCACCCGCACGCGGGTGTCGTTCGAATTGGCCGCCCGCAGCCTCGGAGCCGACGTGGTCAACGTCACCGCCTCCGGCAGCAGCATCGAAAAGGGCGAGTCGCTGGTCGATACGTTGCGCACCGTCCAGGCCCTCGGCGCCGACATGGTGGTCATCCGCCACCGCGACGCCGGCGCCCCGTACCTGGCCGCCGCCACCGTCGACTGCCCGGTCATCAACGCCGGCGACGGCTGGCACGCCCACCCCAGCCAGGCGCTCCTGGACTTGTACACGGTGCGCACCCGCCTCGGCCGGCTCGAAGGGATCAAGCTGGTCATCGTCGGCGACATCCTGCACAGCCGCGTCGCCCGCTCGAACATCTGGGGATTCGCCCGCATGGGCGCCCACGTGGTGCTGTGCGGCCCGCCGCAACTCCTGCCCGGCGAGCTGACCGCCTTCCCGGGCACCGACGGCCTGGTCACCATCGAACCGGACCTCGACATCGCCATTGAAGACGCCGATGTGGTCATGGCTCTGCGCATCCAAAAGGAGCGCATGGAAGGGGTGCACCTGCCCGATCTGCGCGAGTACGCCCGGATCTATTCAATCAGCGACGCCCGCCTCGCCCGCGCCCATCCCGACGCCCTGGTCATGCACCCGGGCCCGATGAACCAGGGCGTGGAGATATCGGCCGCCATCGCCTACGGCGACGCCTCGGTCATCGAGGAACAGGTCACCAACGGCGTGGCGATTCGCATGGCCGGCATCTACCTGCTGGCCGGGGGCTCGGCGGAGGCCGCCAATGGCCGGTAGCGACCTTCTGATCAAGGGCGCCCGCGTCATCGACCCGGCCGCCAATCGCGACGAAATCGCCGACGTGCTGGTCCGCGACGGCCGCATCGAAGCCGTCGATCCCGGGCTGGGCGCACCGGACGGCGCCGAGACCATCGACGCCGCCGGCCTCGTAGTCGCCCCGGGGCTGGTGGATCCCCACTGCCACCTGCGCCAGCCGGGCTTTGAGTACAAAGAGACCATCGCCAGCGGCAGCCGCGCCGCCGCCGCCGGGGGCTTCACCACCATCTGCAGCATGGCCAACACCCGCCCGGTCGCCGACGACCGCTCCATCATCGAGACGATCCTCGAATTCGCCGAACGCGAGGCCGTGGTCCGGGTCCTGCCCCTGGCCAGCGTCACGCTGGGGATGCAGGGACGGCAACTGGTCCAGATGGGCGAGCTGGCCGACGCCGGCGTAATCGGCTTCTCCGACGACGGCATCCCGCTGCCCGGCGCCGACACGATGCGCACCGCGCTCGAATATGCCACCCGCTTCGATCGCCCGATCGCCAACCACGCCGAGGACCCGAACCTGATCGCCGGCGCCACCATGCACGAAGGGCTCACCTCCACCCGGCTGGGCCTCCCGGCCGCCCCGCGGCAGGCCGAAGAGATCATGATCTCCCGCGACGTGCTACTTTCCGGGCTCACCGGCGGCCGCTACCACGCGCTGCACCTGAGTTCCGGCGGCTCGGTCGAATTGATCCGCCGCGCCAAAGAGCGCGGCGCTCCCGTCACCGCCGAAGTCACCCCCCACCACCTGACCCTCACCGACGCCATCGTCGGCGGCCGCGACGAGCCCGCAGCGGCGCGCCTGGCCCCCTACGACGCCAACACCAAGGTCAACCCGCCGCTGCGCGAGCCGGCCGACCTGGACCTCCTGCGCGAGGCCCTGGCCAGCGGGGTCATCGACTGCGTCGGCACCGACCACGCCCCCCACGCCCGCCACGAAAAAGAGGTCGAGTTCGCCCGCGCCGACTCCGGCTTCTCTCTCTTCGAGACCGCCTTCGCCACGATGTTGTCGCTGGTGCACGACGGCATCCTCGACCTCCCCACGCTGATCGAGCGCATGACGGTCGCCCCGGCCCGCGTCTACAACCTGCCCCACGGCACCCTGCGCCCGGGCGCGCCCGCCGACATCGTCATCTTCGACCCCGACCTTGCGTGGGCAGTCGACCGCGAGCAGTTCCTCTCAAAGGGTCACAACACTCCCTACCACGGCCTCCCGATGAAGGGCCGCGTGCTGCGCACCATCTTCGCCGGCAAGACCGTCTTCGACCTCGCCTCCGCCCCGGCGGCAACGGGCGGTACCGTTGGCGACTGAAAGCCGCTCCATCCTCTCCCTGGAGAGCGGCGAACATTTCTTCGGATACGGCTTCGGTCCCGCCCGCGACTCCGCCGGCGAACTGGTCTTCAACACCAGCATGACCGGCTACCAGGAGATCGCCACCGACGCCTCCTACCGCGGGCAGATCGTCACCCTGACCTACCCGCTGATCAACAACTACGGCGCCAACCCGATCGACGTCGAGTCGCGCCGCGCCTGGATCGCCGCCCTGGTCGTCCGCCAGCTTTCGCCCAACCGCAGCAACTGGCGCCAGCGGCGCGACCTTGATGATTTCCTGGCCGCCAACGACATCCCCGGCATCCAGGGCATCGACACCCGCCAGCTGGTCCGCATCCTGCGCAGCGGCGGCGTCCGCCGGGCGGTGCTCACCCGGGTCCAGCCCGACGAGCTACCGGACGCCGGCCCGTTCGAGTGGCTGCACGGCCAGGTCGCCGGGCTCGACCGGCTGTTGCCGGCGCTCACCGACCGCGCCCGCAATGTCCTGCCGCTCTCCGACCAGCGCCTGGTCGAAGACGTCACCACCCCCGACCGTTACCTCCACGATGTCGAGCCCTGGGCACCCTGGGTCGCCCCTCCGGTCCGCGAATCCAACCCCCGGATCGCCCTGCTCGACTGCGGCGTGAAGCAAAACATCCTGCGTTCGTTATCGATCCGCGGCTGCCGGGTCACCGTGCTCCCCTACGGGGCTTCACCGGCCGACATCGACGCGCTAGACCCCGACGGGGTGATGCTGGTCAACGGCCCCGGCGACCCGGAGCAGGCCGAGCTGGCCATCGACACCATCCGCGCTCTCGTAGGCCGCTACCCGATCGCCGGCATCTGCCTGGGACACCAGCTGCTGTCGCTGGCCATCGGCGCCACCACCAGCCGGCTCAAGTTCGGCCATCGCGGCGCCAACCATCCGGTCAAGGACCTGGCCACCGGCCGCGTCCACATCACCTCGCAGAACCACGGGTTCCAGGTTGACGCCGACTCGATCCCGGCCGACAGCGGATTCGAGGTCAGCCACGTCAACATGAACGACGGCTCGGTCGAGGGCATCGCCCACCAGGAGCTGCCGATCATGACCGTCCAGTACCACCCCGAGGCCTCCCCCGGCCCGCAGGACAACCAGTACCTCTTCGAGCGTTTCCTGGACCTGGTCGAAGGCGCCGCATGACTGTACCAATCGAGCAGGCGCCCCCGGACGGACTGAAGAAGGTCCTCATCCTGGGCTCCGGCCCGATCGTCATCGGCCAGGCCGCCGAGTTCGACTACGCCGGCACCCAGGCCTGCAAGGCGATGCGCGAGGAAGGCGTCACCTCGGTCCTGGTCAACTCCAACCCGGCCACGATCATGACCGATGAGGACATCGCCGACATCGTCTACATCGAGCCGCTTACCGTGCCGGTGGTCGAACGGATCATCGCCCGCGAGCGCCCCGACGGCCTCCTGCCGACCCTGGGCGGCCAGACCGGACTCAACCTGGCCAAGGACCTCAACGACGCCGGGGTGCTCGAGAAGTACGACGTCCGCATGCTGGGCACCTCCATCGAAGCCATCCAGAAGGCCGAAGACCGCGAACTCTTCAAGAACCTGATGGACGAGATCGGCGAGCCAATCCCCGGCAGCGCCAGCGCCAACTCGCTGCCCGAGGCCTGGGAGATCGCTGGCCGGCTCGGCTTCCCGCTCATCATCCGCCCCGCCTACACCCTGGGCGGCACCGGCGGCGGGATCGCCCGCACCGAAGACGAATTCGAAGCCGTCGTCGCCAGCGGGCTCCGCTTCAGCCCGATCAGCCAGATCCTGGTCGAGGAGTACCTGCAGGGTTGGAAAGAGGTCGAGTACGAGGTGATGCGCGACGCCGCCGACAACTGCATCACCGTCTGCAACATGGAAAACATCGACCCGATGGGCGTCCACACCGGCGATTCGATCGTCGTCGCCCCCAGCCAGACCCTGAGCGACAAGGAGTACCAGATGCTCCGCACGGCCGCGCTCAAGATCATCCGGGCGCTGGGAATCGAAGGCGGCTGCAACGTGCAGTACGCGCTCGATCCGAACTCATTTGAGTACCGGGTCATCGAAGTCAACCCCCGGGTCAGCCGTTCCTCGGCGCTGGCGTCGAAGGCCACCGGCTATCCCATCGCCCGCATCGCCGCCCGGATCGCCATCGGCCGCACGCTGGGCGAGATCGCCAACCCGATCACCCGCGAGACCACCGCCGCCTTCGAGCCGGCGCTGGACTACGTAGTGGTCAAGATCCCGCGCTGGCCGTTCGACAAGTTCGCCTCCGGCAACCGCACGCTCGGCACCCAGATGAAGGCCACCGGCGAAGTCATGGCCATCGAACGCACCATGGAGGCCGCCCTCAACAAGGCCGTCCGCGGGCTCGAATTCGGCGGCCGCACGCTGCTCTGGGAAGACCCCGCCTGGGACACCGTCGCCGACCTGGCTGCCTTCATCGACACTCCCAACGACCAGCGCCTCTGGGCGCTGATGGCGGCGCTGCGCCGCGGGGTCACCACCGCCGAACTCGCCGCCCGCACCTTCATCGACATCTACCGGATGGAGATCCGCCTCCTCGAGGAGCCGCTGGACCCGAGCCTGCTCTGGGAGGCCAAGCGGCTGGGCTTCTCCGACGAAATGATCGGCAGCCGCGCCGACGTCCTGCCCGGGCGGGTCCGCGATCTGCGCGCCACCTGGGGCATCCGCCCGGTCTACAAGATGGTCGACACCTGCGCCGCCGAATTCGCCGCCTACACCCCGTATTACTACAGCACCTACGAGATGGAAAACGAAGCCGCGCCCTTCGACGATCCGGCCGCGGTGGTGGTCGGCTCCGGCCCGATTCGCATCGGCCAGGGCATCGAATTCGACTATTGCTCGGTCCATTCCGCCTGGGCCCTCCAGGAGGGCGGGCGCAGGAGCATCATGATCAACAGCAACCCGGAAACGGTCAGCACCGACTTCGACACCTCCGACCGGCTTTACTTCGAGGCCCTGGACGAAGAGAGCGTGGCCGACATCCTTGAAAACGAGACCGGCCCCCACGCTCCCCCGGCGGTCGTCCAGTTCGGCGGCCAGACCGCCATCAACCTGGCCGGCCCGCTCTACAACCTGGGCGTGCGCATCGCCGGCAGCGATGTGAAATCGATCGACGAGACCGAAAACCGGGAGAAGTTCGACGCGCTGCTGGAGCGACTCGGCATCCAGCGTCCGCCCGGCGCCGCCGTGCACCGCATGGAGGACGCGCTCGAGGTAGCCGACCGCCTCGGCTACCCGGTGCTGGCGCGGCCGTCCTACGTCCTCGGCGGGCGGGCCATGGAGATCGTCGCCGACCGCGCCAGCCTCGAGCGCTACATCACCACGGTCACCCAGCCCTCCCCCCGCCAGCCCGTCCTGATCGACAAGTACCTGGAAGGCAAAGAAGTCGAAGTCGACGCCATCTGCGACGGCCGCGACACGCTGATTCCCGGCATCATGGAGCACATCGAGCGCGCCGGGGTCCATTCCGGCGACAGCTTCGCCGTCTACCCGCCCATCGGGCTCTCGCCCGAGGCGGCCGAAAAGCTCGTCCGCCACACGCTCACCATCTGCAAGGCCGTCAACGCCCGCGGCCTGGTCAACATCCAGTACGTCGTCTGGGAAGATGAGGTCTACGTGATCGAGGTCAACCCCCGGGCCAGCCGCACGGTGCCGTTCATGAGCAAGATCACCGGCGTGCCGATGGTCCGGCTGGCCACCCGCATCATGCTGGGCCAGACGCTGCAGGAACTCGGCTACGAACCGGGCCTGTGGCCCGAAAGCCCGCTGGTGGCGGTCAAGGCGCCGGTCTTCTCGATGGCCAAGCTTTCCGGTGTCGACACCTTCCTGGGGCCGGAGATGAAATCCACCGGTGAGGTCATGGGCGTGGACACCGGCTTCGCCCCGGCGCTGCACAAGGCGATGGTCTCGGCCGGGCTCGGCATCAACGACACCGGCGCCGTCCTGATGTCCATCGCCGACCGCCACAAGCCCGAGTGTGGGGCCATCGCGCAGGCCTTCGCCGACAGCGGCTACTCGCTGCTGGCCACCTCCGGCACGGCCCGTCACCTGCGCGGCCTGGGACTCGAAGTCGAGCAGGTCAGCCGCCTCCGCGACGGCGACAACACCATGATCGACAACATCCGCCAGGGCCGCACGGTGCTGGTGATCAACACCCTCACCGGCGACCGTGAGACCCTGCAGGACGGCTTCCACATGCGCCGCGCCGCCGCCGAATCGCAGGTGCCCTGCCTCACCTCCATCGACACCGCCCGCGCCCTGGCCGACGCCATCGGCGACGAGGGCGCCGCGTTCCGGGTCCTGCCGCTGGCCGCCTATCGCGACCGCGACCCCAACGGCCCCTCCGGAGCTCTCTGATGCTGCCCGCTACCCCTGCCAGCTCCGCCGGCGCATCCCCCTGGTGACGGCCCGCGTCAGCGCCGAAGTCGTCGCCAACGCCGGCCTCTCCGAGGCTCTTTTCTGGATCACCTTGCGGTGCCATCCCGTCGCCGGCGCCGCCCGCCCCGGCCAGTTCGTCCACATGCTCAATGGCGACAGTGACGATCCCCTGCTCCGCCGCCCCTACAGCCTCTCCGCCATCGACGCCGCCGCCGGCACCTTCGCGATCCTCTACCAGGTCGTCGGCCGCGGCTCCGCGTGGCTGTCGCGCCGGCGGCCCGGCGACCGCGTCGACACCCTGGGGCCGCTGGGCAGCCACTTCGCGATCGAGCCCGGCAGCCGCCACCTGCTGATGATCGGCGGCGGCATCGGCATGGGCCCGCTGGTCGCGCTGGCGGCCGCCGCCGGCGACGACGCCGACACGGTCATCATCAACGGCGTCCGCAGCGCCGACGCGCTGCTCCCCACGGCCTTCCTCCCGGCCGCCGCCGAACTCCACATCGCCACCGACGACGGCTCCGCCGGGATCCGCGGCACGGCCGTCGACCTGATGCCCGAACACTACGACTGGGCCGACCAGGTCTTCGCCTGCGGGCCTGCCCCGATGCTGCAGGCGCTCGAAGCCGCGCTCAAGCTCCAGACCGGCCGCAAGACCGTCCAGTTCGCCCTCGAAGCCCGCATGGCCTGCGGGCTCGGCGTCTGCCATAGCTGCGTCGTCACCACCCGCCGCGGCCCCAAACGGGTCTGCACCGAGGGTCCGGTCTTCGCGCGGCAGGACCTCACCTGGCGCTGGGAAACCGGCATCTAGGCCACGCCCGCCCCGGGGAGGCGCCCTTGAATCGACCGGCCGGCGAACTCCGCGGCGTCCTCCTGATCGCCATCGGCTCGCTGGGCTTCGCCACCTCCTCGCTCTTCGTCCGGTTGGCCTTCCCGGTCTCGCCGCTCGAAGTCACCTTCTGGCGCCTGTTCTTCGGCGCGGTCTTCGTCACCGGACTCGCCGCGTTCCGCGGCGAACTGCGCGGCTGGCTCGACGAAATCCGTGCCTACGGGCTGGCCATGAGCCTGCATTTCCTGTTCTTCGTCGCCAGCCTCTGGTTCACCTCCATCGCCCACGCCCTGTCGATCGTCTACTTCTCGCCGGCGATCATCGCCATCGCCTCCGTGCGCGTCTTCGGCGAGCGCCTCCGCCCGGCCGGCTTCGCCGGTATCGCCCTTTCCATCGCCGGGATCGCGGTGATGTCCGGGTTCGAGCCCGACATGACCGGCGAGAAGCTCCTGGGCGATCTCTTCGCGCTGCTCTCCGGGGCCATGTTCGCGGTCTACTCGATCCTCGGGCGCATCCGCCGCCGCCGCGATCCGGTGCTCGCCTACACGTCGCGCATGTACGCGTGGGCGGCCCTCTGGGCGCTGCCGCTGCTGATCTTCAGCTTCGAGCCCGCCAACTACACGGCCGGCCGCTGGGCCGCCCTGGTGCTGGCCGGATTCATCCCGATCGGCATCGGCCACACCCTGTACAACACCGCCCTGCGCTACCTCTCGGCCACCAAGACCAACCTCGTCGCCACCAACGAAGTCACCGGCGGCATTCTGCTCGGCATCATCTTCCTGGCCGAAGTCCCCGGGCCGGTCACCATCGCCGGCATCGTCATGAACCTGGCCGGCATCGTCATCGTGCTCACCCGCGGATCGCGCGCCGCCGGCTAGCCGGCCCCGCATCCGGAAAGCAGAACCAGCCCCCGGCGCTCGCCGGGGGCTGGTTCGAGTACTCGGGTATCAGCCGGTGGTTAGGAGTCTTCGTCCAGCCGCTGCCGGCGGATAAACGCGGGCACTTCGTTGTCGCCGGCGTTGGCTTCCGCCGGCCGCGCCACTTCGCGAATCTCCGGCTCGGCCGGCGCTGGCGGCTCCGCCGTTGCCGTGGCCGTCGGGGCGCCCACCGGTTCCGTCGCCACCCGCTCGATCGTGCGGGTGCGCGGCACCGGCGCCGCCGGGGCGTCATCGCCCGCAGCCGCCCGCCGTGACCACGGATCGCGCGATGGAATGCCGCTCTCGCCGAACCCGGTCGCGATCAACGTCACCGACAGCGTCTGCAGCGGATTCGGATCCACCACCGCGCCGAAGACGATCCTTGCGTCCGGGCTGGCCAGTTGTTTTAGTTCGTTGACCACCGCCTGGATTTCATGGATGCCCATGTCCTGGCCGCCGGCCACGTTTACGAGTATTCCCGACGCGCCTTCCAGCGGGATGTCCAGCAGGGGACTCGCCGCCGCCTGCCGCAGCGCCGTTTCGGCGCGACCTTCGCCGCCGGCCACGCCGACGCCCATGATCGCCGTTCCCGAGTTCGCCACAATTGCGCGCACATCGGCGAAGTCGACATTCACGAAGCCCACCGAGGTAATCAGGTCGGTGATCCCGCGCACGCCGTTCACCAGCATCGTGTCAGCCGCCTTGAAGGCATCCGACATTGAAGTGTTCTTCTGCACGACGTGGATCAGCCGGTTGTTCTGAATCACCACCAGCGCATCCACCTGCTCGCGCAGTTGCTCCAGGCCGCCGGCCGCCGAGCGACCGCGCATCGAGCCCTCGAACATGAACGGCATCGTCACCACCCCCACCGTCAGCGCACCGGAATCTTTGGCGATCCGCGCCACGATCGGCGCTCCGCCGGTGCCGGTGCCGCCACCCATCCCGGCCGTGACAAACACCATGTCGGCGCCGTCCAACGCCGCCTCGATCTCCAGCGAACTCTCAAACGCCGCCCGTTCGCCAACCGCCGGGTTGCCCCCGGCGCCCAGGTTGCGGGTGGTCTTGGTGCCGATCGGGATCTTCTGGCCGGCCAGGCAACTCGCCAGGTCCTGAGCATCGCTGTTCACCGCGATGAACTCCACGCCCCCGACCCCGGCCTCGACCATCCGGTTGATCGCGTTATTCCCCGCCCCACCGATTCCAACCACCCGGATCTCGGTCACTCCGTTTTCCCGCGGCGTCGAACGTGGGTTCACCACGTTCGACGACATCGGCCGGACGTTGCCGGTCGCGCAGTCGGCGCGGATCGAACGGTGCGGTATCGCGCTTAGGCACGGGCCACAACCTCCTCGACCAGATTCTCATAGATCTGGACGGCTTTTTGAGTCCCCCGGTAGGCAAATATTGAAACGCCCGCACTGGACGCTTCCAGGATCTTGCTGTTGGTCGGAACCTCGGTCGCGAAGACGCTCTCACCCCAGGTCGAGCGCAGGAACTCGTTCACCGTCGACTCCTCGCGCAGGCGCCGGTCGTACTTGCTCACGACGATCCCCAGGATCTTCAGCTTCGGGTTCATGTACAGCACTTCGTTGATGCTTTCCTTCAGCATGTCCAGGCCCTGCATCGAGAAGAAGCGTGCTTCGGTCGGGATCACCACCCAGTTGGCCGCCACCATCGCGTTGATCGTCAGCAGGCCCAGCGAGGGCGGCGTGTCGATCAGGATGTAGTCGTACTGGCTCTGCACCCGCCCCAGTTGTTCGCGCAGGCGCAGTTCGCGGCCCAGTTTGTTCACCAGCGCCGATTCGACCGCGGCCACGTCCAGGCTGGACGGCACCACGTCGACGGTCACCCCTGCCACGTCTTCGATCCGCAGGATCGGCACCTCGGCCTCACGGGAGATCAGGCACGTTGCGATCGACTCGGAAAGGCCACGTTCCAGGCCGAACGCCGCCGTCAGGTTCGCCTGCGGATCCAGGTCCACCAGCAGAACGCGAAAACCACGCCGCGCCAGTCCCGTTCCCAGGTTGGCCGTCGTGGTTGTTTTGCCTACGCCACCCTTCTGGTTGGCGACAGCGATAATAGAAGCCATGGAAAGCAGTCTCCTACGTCAGTAGATTGAGCCAGAGTGCCTCCCAATGGCTCCGGCATCTTAACATAAGTCTTTCCGCTCCCGGCAAGCAGTTTTTCGCTCGCTCCTGGCCCTTCACTCCCGACGATCGTCCGCTCACCGGCTCCCTGCTCGCCACTCCCCCGCACCCCGGCCCGCTTTCACTAGAATCAACCGGTGCGGCCACCCTCGCGCCGCCCGCCAGCGAACAGGCACGTACCCCATCAAAGACTCGGCCACGCCCGCCCTCACCGTCCAGCTCGCCCCCACCCATCCCGACGGTCTCGAGCTGCAAAACCCGGTCATGACCGCCTCCGGCACCGCCGGCTACGGCCCGGAGCTGGCCCGCGTATTCGATCTCGGCAAACTCGGCGCCCTCGTTGCCAAGACAGTCACCCCGCGCGCTCGCGAAGGCAACCCCACCCCCCGCACCGTCGAGACCCCGTCGGGCATGCTCAACTCCATTGGCCTGCCCAACCCCGGCATCCACGACCTGCTCCGCGGCGAGGCCCGCGCCTGGCCTTCCCTGGGCGTCCCGATCGTCGCCAGCCTGGCCGCCGACAGCGCCGCCGAGTTCCGCGATCTCGCCGCCGCATTCGAGGGCCTGCCCGGGGTCGTCGCCCTGGAGGCCAACTTCTCCTGCCCCAACGTCGAGCACGGTATGGAATTCGCCACCGATCCCGCACTCATCGGCGATGCCGTCCGCGCCATCCTTGAAGTCAGCAGCCTGCCGCTGCTCGCCAAGCTCTCCCCCAACGTCACCGACATGCGCCCGATCGCCGTCGCCGCCGCCCACGCCGGCGCCCACGCCCTGACTATCATGAACACCGTCCTGGGGATGAAGATCGACGTCCGCCGTCGCCGGCCGCTCCTCGGCGGCGCCCGCGGCGGCCTTTCCGGACCGGCCATCCGCCCGGTCGGGGTCCGCTTCGTCCACGATGTCTACTCGGAAGTCGACATCCCCATCATCGGCGTCGGCGGCATCGCCACCCTCGAAGACGCCCTCGAATACATCCTCGCCGGCGCCACCGCCGTGCAGGTCGGCACCGCCACCTTCGTACAACCCGAGGCCGCCCCCATCCTGGTCGATCGGCTGGCCGGCTACCTGGAATCCGAAGGCATCGCGAGCATCACCGAACTGACCGGCTCCGCTCACTAATTGCCGATCCCCGACCGCCGGTCCCCGACCGCCAGTCTCCGACTGGCTTCTTGATGCCTTCGGCCGGTCACAGACCGGCTTCTTGATGCCTTCGGCATGGACGGTCCCGGTCACAGACCGCCGGCCACGGGCCGGTTCCTTGGTGCCTTTGGCACGACGTTGTTTCAACGCATTCAGAAGGAAGACCTTCAGTGATGGCCTAGCGCGAGAACAGGACGTTCACCACGTCTTCCGCCTCCAGTACATGCTGCTTCCCCTCGCTGCGAATCAAGCCCTGCCGTCGCGCCTCGGCTTCCGACCCGGCCGCGCGCAAATCATCCAGCGAGATCACCTCGGCGCGGATGAAGCCCCGGCCGATATCGGTGTGAATCGTCCCCGCAAAGTCCAGCGCCGACGCTCCTCGACGGGCCAGCCAGGCGCGCGCCTCCGACTCCGAGCCGGTATAGATGGGAATCAACCCGGCCGCCTCGACCACCGCCGCCGCCAGCCGCGCGCCGGCCGCGCCTTCGATCCCCAGCGCCGCCAGAATCTCGTCGCCGTCCTCGCCCAGTTCGCCGGCCTCCGCCTCGATCGCCGCGCTGCAGGCCATCACCCCGGTACCCGGGAACGGCCACAGTTCGCGCACCCGGTCGCACTCCGCCGCCCAGCCGGCCGCCCCGTCCTCGCCGGTATTCAGCACTACCACCATCGGTTTCATCGTCATGAAGCCAAAACTGCGCACCAGGGTCCGCCGCGCCTCATCCCACTCGAGCGCCCGCAGGTGCGTCCCGTCCTCCAGCGCCGCCCGCAGGCCCACCAGCACGTCGCGCTCGCTCTCCAGCGACGGCCGGTCCACCCGCGGCGCGCGCTCCAGGTCGTGGTCCAGTCGCTCCAACCGGTTCTCCACCACCGACAGGTCCGCCACCACCAGGTCCGCCGAAACCTCCGCCAGCCGCCGGGCCACGCTGTCTTCCGCACCCTCATCCAGGAACACCGGCAGCACCGCCGCCAGCACATCCACCGGCTGCAGCGCGTTCAGCCACTCCGCCTCGCGGCCGCCCCCCTCCCCCAGCCCCACCGCCTCGTAGTCCACATAGGTGAACTCCGGCAGCACCGACTTGCGCGCCGAGTAGAAACCGGTCAGCCAGTCCAGCCGCTCGTCCCCGGGGCTCACCAGCGCCGCGCGGGCGGTGAAGCGCCCGGTCCGCTCCGCCGCGAAGGTACTGCCCCCGGACACCAGGTCCAGCAGCGTCGATCGGCCCGAGCCCATGAGCCCAATCAGTCCCGTCGTAATCGCCATCAATACTCCCGGTCGCAAAAAAGCCCGCCCATAGTAGGGCCAACGGCTAGGCCGGTTCGACCTCTTCCGGGTTCGCCGGTCGCGGCGGCACGCCGTCCTTCTCCCAGGTGGCCGGCTCGACGTGCTCGGTGTCGGGCGGAACCTCGGTGCGCAGGCGATCCCACAACTCATCCGGGATCGGCACCCGCAACGCCGCCGCCGCCAGTTCCACCTGTTCCGGATCGCTGGCCCCCACCAGGGTCAGGCCCACCAGCTCCTGCCGCGTGCAAAACCGCACCGCCGCCGTCCGCAGGTCCACGCCCAGTTCCTGGCAAATCGCCGCCAGCCGTCCCGCGCGCTCCCGTTGCCCGGCGGGCGGCTCCCGGTAGTCGAAGGTCACGTCGGTGGAGGCCGGCCGGGCCAGCAGGCCCGACGCGAAGGGCGCCGCGTTGATCACCCCGACCCCCAATTCCCGGCAGCGCGCGAACAGGTCCAGCGCCGCCACGTTCAGCAGCGTGTAGCGATTGTGCGACAGCATCACGTCGAAGCCGCCGGTCTCGACGTACTCGCGCAGCATCGCCGGCGCGAAGCCCGACACCCCCACCGCCCCGATCACGCCTTCGTCGCGCAACTTCCGCAGCGCCACATGCGCCCCGCCCATCGCCGTCGCCAAGTCCGTGTGCTGGACATCATGCAGCGTCACCACGTCCAGCCGATCCCGGCCCAGCAGGCCCAGCGTGGTCTCCAGGCTTTCGCGGGTCATCGCCTCGCCGCCATAGTCGAACCGCGCCGGCCGGTAGCCCACCTTCGCGTGCAATACCAGGTCGTCCGGCACGAGGTCGCCCAGTTCCCGCAACGCCAGCCCGACGCGGCGATTGGCGTCACCGGCGGCGGTATCCACGAAATTGATCCCCGCCGTAAACGCCGCGCGCACGATCTCAATCGCCGTCGCGACCTCCGGCACCCGGTCCAGCCGTCCCAGCGGATAGGTCCCCAGGCCCAGCGGCGTCACCCGCAGACCCGTCTCGCCCAGCGTTCGCCGTTCCAAGTCTTGCGTCCTCCTGATTGCGGATTCCCGCCCCAGCCTACCGCCCGCCCCCCCGGCCCGCTACGCCATATGCCGAAGGCATCAAGAAACCGGTCTGTGACCGGCGGTCGGTGACCGGCTAGAGTAGGATTCGCCCGCCGCAACCGGGATCAAGGGGAAACATGCCCGCCGAGTGGTTCGACCGCCACAAGACCGCCCTCGTCATCATCCTCGGCCTCGCCATCCTGGGCCTGCAGATCGCCCAACTGCTCGGCGACCGCGCCCCCGACTACACCGGCGCCGTCGGCAACGAACCCGACCCGGCCGCCCGGCGCGTCTACGTAACCGGCGCGGTGGCGAATCCGGCCGTCTACGACGTGCACAGCGGCGACCGCATCGAAGACCTGCTCACCCTGGCCGGCGGGGCCACCGCCGAAGCCGACCTCAGCCGCCTCAATCTCGCCGCCTTCCTGGCCGACGGCCAGCAGGTCCACGTCCCGGCCGTCGGCGAAATCATCGCCGCCGACGCCGCGATCGACATCAACCTGGCCGGCGCCGAGGAACTGGAAAACCTGCCCGGCATCGGGCCGGTGACGGCCGAGAAGATCGTCAACCACCGCACCGTCAACGGGCCCATCGCCTCGCCCGACGACCTCCTGGCCGCCGGACTCACCCGCACCCAGGTCGACGCCCTCGAGGGCCTGATCCTCTACCGCTAGCCGCCCGCCACTACCCCAACCGCACCCCTCACGCCGCCCGGGCCGCCGCCACCGCAAACAGGTACAGCCGCGCGCCGTAGACGTAGACGAACGC
Organism: uncultured Chloroflexota bacterium; assembly: GCA_964474495.1. Lineage (GTDB taxonomy): Bacteria > Chloroflexota > UBA11872 > UBA11872 > VXNJ01 > JASLPR01. The sequence continues at coordinate 7,785 of CAYYTN010000011.1, read as the reverse complement.
GACGATCAAGTTGCGGACGATCTGCGCGATCGAGGCAACCGCCAGCAGGGCCTCCCGGGACGGGTCTTCACCGGCGGCGCTGGACGCGATGGCGCTTATCAGGATCGGCGCCAGGAACTCGGTGGTGATCAGGAAGATCAGTAGCAGCACCAGCACATCGCCCCACACCCGGCGGATCAGGCGGCCCGCGCCGACCACGTAGGCCATCACGCTGCCGTCTGTCTCGGCCACCAGCGCGATCGCCAGCAGATCGACCGCGAACCATCCCAGCCACGCCAGCACCACCGGCAGCGTCATGATCCCCAGCCCGGCGTTGATCATCTGGACGCTGGTGAACTGCACCGCCATCCCCAGTACCGACATCACGATCGCCAGCCCGGCAAGCGGCATGAACCGGCTGCGCGCGACCCGAAATCCCTTCGCGATACTGACCGTCTCCCCGCGCAACGCGGCCAGCGCGCCCACCAGCAACCCGCACTGCAGCACGTGCAGCAGGACGCTCTGCAAGATCGATATCGTGACCGCCAGCGGGATCGCCATCGCCGTGGCTTCCGGCTCGTCTTCCGGGTCGGCAACCGCGATCGCACTCAGCAGCGTCCAGACCAGCGTGATGCTGACCGCCGCGTTGATGCCCAGATACCCCAGCAAGCGGGGGTTCCCGAAAAGCACCTGCGCCGCCGCCCCGAAGAAGTAGTTCAGCCGCCCGAACGACGACTCCGGAACCGGCTCGTCGTTGCGTGGGACGCCGCTCTCAGGCAAAAAGGGACTCCATCCACAAGGTCACAGGGGTTCCGCCCGGAGTCTGTGCCCACGGCCCCGCGCAGCCGCCGGATTCTATCCGAGAACATGAACCGGGGCGTCCGAACGGGTCCGAAACTGTGAGAAAAAACAGGCGCTCGATTTCGGTCATTAGGCCGCCACCACCAAGCTGGTTGCCGCGACGAGCCTTGCGAACGCGCTCACCTGCTACCCCGTTACGAACTTCTTCTCGAACTCCTACTGAATCCTATTTCGCCAGCCTCCGAGTATTGGTCGAGCAAGACACGCGAATTCGTCGCGCCAGCATCCTGTGAATCCCCGATCCGACTGGCACTTGCACGGCGAACGTGCAACGATCGGGAGCCAACCCGACAACCCGCGATTCGTCCCTTCAGAAACCGAGGCAAACGTGGCTCCCGTACGCGCAATCCGGCTGGACCTGCAGGACACCGTCGCCGCCGTGCTCGCTGACGCCCCCTCCGGCGTCGAGATAGCCGCCGAGTGCGGCGACGACCTCCGCACCGTAACCGCCGTCGAAGCGATCCCGTTCGGATTCAAAGTCGCGCTCGAAGACGTCGCCGCCGGCGGCACGGTGCGTAAATACGGCGCCCCGATCGGCCGCACATCGCAGCCCATCAAGGCCGGCCAGTTGGTCCACATCCACAACCTGGAAGGCATCCGCGGCCGCGGCGACCTCGACGGAGCCGCCGAATGACCCACCGCAACCGGATAGCCAGAGACGGAGGCCGCCGCTCATGAAAGAAGAGTTCCTCGGCTACGTCCGCCCCGACGGTACGGTCGGCATCCGCAACCAGGTGCTCATCATCCCGGGCAGCTTCGAGGCTCAGAAGGTCTGCGAGGCTGTGCACGGCACCGTCATGCTCAACAACGCCGACCTCGGCATCGGCCGCACTCCCGAGGACCGCGAGACCATCGCCCGCGTCCGCGCCGGGCTCGGCCGCAACCCCAACATCTACGGCGCGGTGGTCCTGGGCCTCGGCGAAGCCGACCAGAAGCAGCTTTCCTACGCGCGCCTCGCCGACGACATCGAAGCCTCCGGCAAGCCGGTCATCCGCATCGGCGAAAACGGCGCCGGGTCCGGTTGGGACGGCATCGCCGCCGCCTCGAAGGCCGCCGCCCGGCTCGTCTGGCAGGCCTCCCGCGAGCGTCGCCAACCGGTCCCTCTCAGCGAGCTTTCCATCGCCGTCAAGTGCGGCTCCTCCGACCCGTTTTCCGGTCTCGCCGGCAACCCCGCCGTCGGCCATCTCTTCGATCGCGTCGTCGCCGCCGGCGGCACCGCCATCTTCGGCGAGACCACCGAGATCATCGGCGCCGAGCACGAACTCGCCGAGCGCTGCGTCACCCCGGTGGTGGCCAAGAAACTGATGGACGCGGTCGAGCGCCAGGAGCAACTGGCCCACAGCATCGGCCAGGACATCCGCGAGATGAACCCGGTGCCGGAGAACATCAAGGCCGGCATTTCGACCCTGGAAGAAAAGAGCCTCGGCGCCGTCCACAAAGCCGGCACGGCCCCGATCCAGGACGTGCTGGACTACGGCGCCGCGCCCCCCGGCAAGGGGCTGTACTTCATGGACAGCTACATCTCGCACACCTCGGTGTTCCTGGGCTTCGCGGCGGCCGGCGCGCCGCTGGTGCTGTTCCAGTTGGGCGGCGGCGGCTACGACCGCCAGACCCTCACCGGCGGCAGCGCGGTGGTCGCACCCGAGATGTGGTGCACCGGCAACCCGCGCACGGCCGAGCGCCTGGCCGACAGCATCGACTTCTCGGCGGCGCTGGTCATCGACGCCGGCGAGCCGCTCGAGCAGGCCGGCGAGCGCCTCTTGCAGGCCGTCCTCGACATCGCCTCCGGGACGATGACGAAGTCGGAGGTCATCCGCTACATCGAGCCGCTGGAGATGTACCTGCCGGGCCCGACCTTCTAGGCAGCCCTCGCCTGCCTCTTGTTGATCCAGCGAACGGGCGCCCGGAGTAGCTAGTCCGCCGCGCCCTCGCGCCGCTCGGCCGCCGCCTCAACTGATCGCGCGAACAAATACAGCCGCGCGGCGTAGAAGGCGGAGAAAGTCGAGAGCGGGAGAATCAGAATGACTCCGACGATCTGCCCGGGCACCGAGACCAGTCCGACTTCACCATCGACCGCCAGGCCGAAAGCGATCAGCGGCACGAACGTCAGGATGAGGGCTGCTGCCCACAAGGCGATGATGGCCGGGACGACATCTCGCCAGGTGCGCCGGAATAGGCTCCAGGAGCCGGTGATGGCGGCCTCGATTCCGCCCCCGGTGTCGGCCAGGATGGCGACCGCATAAAACAGGACGAGTCCCAGGGCGATCAAAGCCGGCGAGGTGACCATCACCGCCAGATCTGCCCCGGTGCGAACGTCTGCCAGCCGGCCCGCGAGATCGATCCCCACAACAACAAGCGCCAACAGCATGATCGGAACCAGGACCCGGAGGGCGGAGGAGAACCCGCGACGAAGGTCGAGCTCCCGGCCCCGCATCAGTGAGAGCACGGCAACCAGCGCCGCACAGTCGACTATCCGCGAGACCGTGTTGGTCAGCAGTCCGTTCGCGAAGAACCCGGCCCACGCCGAATCAAAGGGAAGTTCCCCGGGGGGCGCCAGAGCCCCCTCCCTCAGCACCAAATGATCGGCACCGAAGAACACCGCCCACCCGCCATAGAGGATCATCAGCCGAGGGTTCTCGACGAACAGTCGCCAGGCGGCCCGCACGAAGATCGGGAACCGATCCCGCGCCCTTTGCGGCAGCGGTAGATTCTCCGTAGGGATGCCGAATTCGAGCATGCGTCCCCCTGATTGGACTGCCGGCAGGCTAGCACGAGCGCAAACTCGGTCCGCGACGCGCGCGGACGCAGGGACTACCGGGCCGCACGCTCTCGTCGCTCCGCCGCCGCCTCAACGTGCGGGGCGAGCGGAACTGACCAATGGCCCCTACTCGAACCGCATCTCCCGCCGCGGCGCGATGTACTTCTCGTCGGTGTCGATCGACTCCAGGTAGTCGATCAGCAGCGCCTGCAGTTCGCGGGCCACGTCCGGGTGATCGGCGATCACGTCCTCCGCGTGGTGCGGATCCTCGACGGTGCGGTAGAGGTGCGGCGAAACCGCGTACTCCCCCGGCTCTTCCGGGCGCAACGGCTGCCGCTGCGGACCCAGCACGTTGACGCCGGTGCCGCCGGGCATGCCTTCGGTCCGCGCCGGGGTCGCGTCAGTCACCGGCGCGCCCATGATCAGCGTCCAATCCTCGGTCACGATCGTGCTCGGGCGGCCCGCCACCGGCGCCACGATGCTGTGCGACGAGATCGCCGCCGGCCGCACCTGCCCGGCCTCCCCCCGCACCAGCGGCACGAAGGACTTCCCGTGCATCGTCCCCGGGTCGTCGGTTCCCGCCAGTTCCAGCAACGCCGGCATGAAATCCTGCGGCTGCACGAAGCCGTTCACCTGCTGGCCGGCCGAGGTCATCCCCGGGATGTGCGCGATCAGCGGCAGGTGATTCACCGCCGGATGCAGCGGGAACGGGTGCGCCGGCGCCTCTTCCATCATGATCGCCTTGCCGATCAGCCCGTACTCGCCAAAGTAGTAGCCGTGGTCGGACATGAACACGATCGCCGTGTCGTCCCAGAGATTCAGGCTGTCCACGGTATCCAGGATTTCCCCGAACCAGCGATCCACCAGCGAGACCTCGCCGCAGTACAGCGCGTGGCAATGACGCAACTCCTCCGGCGAGAGGAAGTTCTCCCAGTAGTCGTACTTCGGGAACGATATCGACTCGCCCGCGTAGTCCGGGTCGTACTTGTCGGTGTACCAGTCCGGCGCGTCCCACGGCTCGTGGGGGTCGAAGGTGTCCACCACCAGGCAAAACGGCCCGTTGGCGTGATTGCGCTCCAGCCATTCCGCCGCCGTCCGGAAGGTCCGCGGGCAGAGGTAGTCGGCCTCCTGCACCCGGTGCGCCGCATTCCGCCCATGCGTCTGGAATGACGCCTCGTTGCTGCGCATCTTGCTCAACGCGAAGGGCACCGGTACCTCCGGCGGGTCGGTGAAATGCCCATCGTTTTCCTGTCCGCGGATCCACTCGAAGCCGCCGAATCCCCGCTCGTAGTTGAACCCGCGGCGAAAGATGTGCGGGGTGTCCGCCACCAGCATCGTGTTGTAGCCCGCCGCCGACAGCGACTGGCTCATGGTGGTCTCGTGCTCCGGCAGCGCCTCCCACTCGCCGAACGTGAAGACCGAGCGGCCGGTGTGCAGTTCGCGCCGGTTCAACACCGTCGGGAACGAGCCCACGTAGAAGTCCTGAAACAGCGCCGCCCGCGCCGCGAAGCGATCCAGGTTCGGCGTCTCCACCGCCCACCGCCCGCCCGACGCCCACTCCTCCGGCTGATCGCGATACGCGCTCACGTGGTCGCGCCGCAGCGAATCCGACATAACGAGAATGAAATTCAAGGACCCGATCCTTTCGCGAACTCGTCGCGCCTAGGGGATTATCAGCACCTTGCCGGTGGTCTTGCGGCCCTCGAGCGCGCGGTGCGCGTCGGCCGCCTCCGCCAGCGGGAAATCGATCTCCGTGCGCAGCTTCAGCGAGCCGTCCTGCACCCATTTCAGGATGTCTCCCGCCCGCCACTCCAGCGCGTCCCGCGTCGACACATAATTGCCCAGCACCGGCCGGGTCAGAAACAGCGAGCCGCTGGTGCTCAGCAGCAGGGGATCGATCGCCGGCGCCGGCCCGCTGGCGTTCCCGTACAGGACCAGCATCCCGCGCTCCTTCAGCGAGTGCAGGCTGCGTTCCCAGGTCGCCTTCGCCACCGAGTCATACACCACCTGGTCATACAGGATCGTCGCGTCGGCGCCGCATTCGCTCGCGATCTCCGCCTTCTCCTCCGTCCCCACGGTCGCGAACACCGTCGCCCCGATGTTCTTCGCCATCTGAATCAGCAACCGCCCCACCCCGCCAGCCCCCGCGTGCACCAGGCATTTATCCCCCGGCTCCAGCGTGAACGTGCTGTGCGCCAGGTAGTGCGCCGTCATCCCCTGCAACATCACCGCCGCCGCGTCGCGGTTGCTCACCCCATCCGGGACCTTGATCAGGATCGCCGCCGGCACCAGGTTGTATTCGGCATACGAGCCCGGCGTCATGGCGTAGGCCACGTCGTCGCCCACCGCGAAACCGGTCACCTCGGGGCCCACCGCCGCCACGGTCCCGCCGCCCTCCATGCCCAGCGTGAACGGCAACTCGATCGGGTATAACCCGGCCCGCTGGTAGGTGTCGATGAAGTTCAGGCCCGCCGCCTCGATCTTCACCAGCACCTCGCCGGCGCCCGGTTCCGGCCGTTCCACATCCACCAGCGTCAATTTCTCGGGCCCGCCCAGTTCCGTAATTTGAATCGCCTTCATGAAACCCCCGCGTCGTGGTGACATCGCTTCCGCTCGCTTTAACAGGAGTTCTCAGGATACGCCCACCGGCCGGTCAGGCAAAAACCGCCCGCGCGATGTGAACCGGCGACCGCGCCTGTGGGACAATGAATTCAGCCCGACCCCGGGGGGAGCGGGCCACCGATCACGGAGGCAAGATGGCCGCAGCCGAGCAAACCGAACCGGGCGCCGCCCGCGAACCTCGTCCCGAGTGGGACGAATACTTCATGAACCTGGCCCGCGAGGTCGCCCGGCGCAGCAATTGCCAGCGCCGCCACGTCGGCGCCATCGCGGTCAAGAACCGCACCATCATCAGCACCGGTTACAACGGCACCCCGTTCGGCGTCACCAATTGCGACGAAGGCGGCTGCCCGCGTTGCAACGGCGAGACCCCGCCCGGCCAGGGCTACGACACCTGCCTGTGCGTCCACGCCGAGCAAAACGCCATCGCCCTCGCCGCCCGCCACGGCACCTCCACCGAAGGCGCGATCATCTACTCCACCCTCCGGCCTTGTTTCGGCTGCGTGAAGGAGATGATCCAGGCCGGCATCGGCGAAGTCGTCTACGACGAAGACATCGGCTATGACGCCGATCTGGAGCCCGTCTACTCCGCCCTGGTCCAGGAAGCCGGTCTCCGCATCCGCCAGCACTCCTGAGCCGACTCCAATCGCGATTCGGGTGGGAGAGTGGCCCCGCGCCGCAGTAGCCTCGTGGGTTGCAGACGCGATCTGGCGTGGCCCTGGCCGGGGTCCCCGCGAACCTTCATTCCACCGCGCTGGCGGTGTCGAATGAAACCGCGACCCGCTGCGCCGCCGAGGAGGAATCAGGATCTTGGACGTACTTGAAGCTATTCAGACCCGCCGCAGCGTCAACCGCATGACCGACGATGCCCCGCCGCGCGCCGACATTGAGGAAATCCTGCAGGCCGCCGTCATGGCCCCCAACCACGGCTTCACCCAGCCCTGGGGCTTCCACGTCGTCACCGGTGACGAGCGCGGCCGCATCAGCGATCTCCTCGCCGAGGCCAACGCCGCCCGCGTCGATACCTCCACGCCCGAGGGCAAGCAGCGTGTCGATCGCGCCCGCAACCTCTTCCGCCAGGCGCCGGTCACGATCGTGGTCACCTCCGCCCGCAGCGACGACAGCGAGGACCAGCAAGAAGACTTCGCCGCCACCTGGATGGCCGTGCAGAATCTGACCCTCGCCGCCTGGGGGAAGGGCATCGCCTCCAAGGTCCGCACCCCGCCCGCCATCCAGAGCCCGGTGCTGCGCAAGGCCCTGGGCCTCGGCGATGACCGGGAGGTGCTGGGCCTGGTGGCCATCGGCTACCCCGGCCAGAACGCCGTCCCGCCAGCCCGCGAGCGCGACGCCGCCACCACCGCCTGGCTCGGCTGGGGCTAGCCGCCGCATCGGCCCGGAGCAAAGGGTAGGGGACCGATAATGAGTACGCGGCGCCGGATCTTCCTCATCGTCGCGGCGGCGCTGCTGACTGCCGTCGCGATTCTTGTCGCCGTCTTCTTCTCGCTAAGCGGCGGCGAACCCTCGGCTCCGATCTCCGCGCCCACCCTGAGCCTCGCCGAGGCCGCCGG
>CAYYTN010000010.1:0-23949 GCA_964474495.1 uncultured Chloroflexota bacterium | reverse complement strand
AACGGATTCTCCTTCCGCGGGATGGGCAGTCAGTACGCCATCTGTTTTCCCGACAAAGACTTCCTCTTCACCTGCATCTCCGACACCCAGGGCGCCCCGGCCGGCTCGCCGGCGGGCAGCGGCTTCGGGGTCACCGACGACCAGGGCATCCCGTTCTGGACCACCTACCAGGACGAGGGCGGGCTGCTGCGCATGGGCTACCCGCTGTCGGGCCGTTTCGTGCGCGACGGGCTGGTGACCCAGGTGATGCAGAAGGCCGTCTTCCAGTGGCACCCGGGCAGCGGGGTCGTGGAGTTCGTCAACGTCCTCGATGAACTCAACTACGCCGGCCGCGACGGCTGGCTCGAGGATCTGCTGGTGCCCGCCCAGGTGGCCATCGATGAGACCGGGCTGGACCTGCACGGGCGCGAGGTCGGCCGCCTGGCGCTCCTCGCCGCCTCGCCGCCGATCGAAGCCTTCTTCAACGCCACCGACGACCCGATCCGGCTCTTCGGTCTGCCCACCTCGGCGGTGGTTGACTACGGCTCCATGGAGGCCATCCGCCTGCAGCGGGCGGTGCTGCAGTTGTGGAAGATCGAGACCGAGTTCGCCCAACCCGGCGACGTGCTGATCGCCAACGGCGGGCAACTGGCGGTGCGGGCCGGTCTGTTCGATCCGGCGGCGCTGGTGCCGGAAGTGCGAACTGAGGCGCCGACCCCGGAGCCGACCGCGCAACCCACCGCCCAGCCGACGGTGGTTTCCAGCGGCGACCCGGTGCTGGACCGCATCAACCACTTCCGGGCGCTGGCCGGGGTGTTGCCGCTGCCGGCCAACCCGGCGCTTATGCGGGCCACTCAGAATCACGCCGACTACTACGTCCAGAACGGCGGCGGCGCCCACACCGAAACCCCGGGCCTGCCCGGCTTCACCGGCGCCTCGATCCACGACCGCGCGGTCGCCGCCGGCTATCCGCTCTACAGCTGGGTCGACGAGGATGTTGCCTTCAACACCGACGCCGTCAACAACATCGACCTCTTCATCGCCACCGTCTTCCACCGCCTGCCGCTGCTGCATCCCAGCGCCATCGCCATCGGCTTCGCCACCGCCTCCGGCAACGGCCGCGCCATCATGGTCATCGACATCGGCCTCGACCAGAACTACGATCCCGGGCTCGACCTGCCGGTGGTCTACCCGGGCCCCGGCCAGACCGACGTCCCGCGGCTCTGGTACGCCTACGAATCGCCCAACCCGGTGCCCGGCGTGCCCAATCCGGTCGGCTCGCCGTTGACGGTCAGTTTCCTGATCAACCAGTCCGTGCAATGGGGGGCGGTGAGCCTGGTGAGTTCCGGCGGCGTGGCCGTCGAGGTGATATTGGCCGAGGGCCCGACGTGGCGGCGGGCGCTGGGGATCGTGCCGCGCTATCCAATGGAGGCCGGGACGACCTACACGGCCACGGTTACCGGGACCGTCGACGGCGCCGCTTTCTCGCGCTCCTGGAGCTTCACGACCGCGCCATGAACGGCCCGCTTCGAGTGCCCGCCCATGGAGAAAACCGGGCAGCTTGCCCCCGGAAAGGCAGAGGGTCCCGCGATCAGAGACCGCAGGACCCTACTGGCCGGGATCCGTCCATCTGGGGGGCAGTATGGACGGAAGGGGTAGTGATTTATGGAGAGAACTATCGGCTACGGGTGTCGCAAGCGTGTCACGGCCGCTCATCGCGATGTAACAATTTCGTCAACAAATCCGGTCCCTGATGCCTGCGAAACTGCGCTCCGGGCCGTGCTTGGCTAGCATTGGCGGGGTCAATAGCCGGAACCCGGCGCCCCGCCCCACCGACAGGAGCCTCTTCTGGAACTGATTCACGACCTATACGCCTGGATGGAAGCCTGGGCCGACAGCCCCTACGGCGGCATCGCGCTGTTCGTGCTGGCCTTCTTCGAGTCCAGTTTCTTCCCCCTGCCGCCCGATCCGCTGATGATCCTGCTGGCGGTCGCCAACGTGCCCTTCGCGCTCGGCTTCGCCGCCATCACCACCGCCGGCTCGCTGCTCGGCGCGGTGTTCGGCTACTACATCGGGCTCAAGGGTGGCCGGCCGATCCTGAACAAGTTCTTCTCCCAGGACAAGATCCTCTTCGTCGAGCGGCAGTACCAGAAACGCGACGTCTGGGCGGTGGCGATCGCCGGTTTCACGCCGATTCCCTACAAGGTCTTCGCCATCGGCGCCGGGGCCTTCCGCCTCGATTTCCGGCGCTTCATGCTGGCCTCGCTGGTGGGGCGCGCCGGGCGCTTCTTCCTGGTCGGCCTGCGGATAACCATCTTCGGCGAGCCGATCCAGACCGCCATCGACGACTACCTGGACGTCCTGGCGCTGGGCTTCGTGGTGCTGCTGGTGGCCGGCTTCTTTGTCATCCGCATTTTCGTCAAACCCGGTCACGACGCCGACGCCCCGCCCTCCGCGAGCTAGCCGGCGGGCTGAGGAGCTGAGGAGCTGAGGGGCGTCGAACTGCCGGTTTAGGAGGCGAAGCAGATGCAGCCGGAGGCTGCGCTGGAACTCGAGTACGCGACGCTCTTCGATCACGATTCCGGCGGACGTCTCGCGCCGGTCGATCGCCACGGCAACCCCGCCCCGGACCTCACCATCGGCCGGACCGACGGCGCGGTGGTGCCCCGGCTGCGGAACGATCTGCCGAACGGACTGGCGGCGGAGTTGGCGGAACTGGCGGCCCGCGAGCCGGTGACTGCTTCGCTGGAAGACTCGCCACGCTTTGACCGCGAGTACCGACGGCTGCTGGGGACGGGCGATGCCGCGCCGGAGGTCTTCGCGGCCTTCGTGCTTTCGGCGACGCCGGTTTCGCCCGGGTTGAAGGAAGAGCAGCCGGTGGCGGTTGCGACGCTGGACCGGGCGGCGCTCGGCGGGTTCCCGAGATTGGCCGCCGACCTTGAAATCGGGCGGCCGGGTTTCGCCGTCCTTCGCGACGAGAGGACGGTGGCGGTGGCCTTCAGTTCCCGTTCCGTGGCGGGCGCCGCCGAGGCGGGAGTCGAGACATTGCCCGCACATCGCGGCCGCGGCTATGCCACGGCTGTCACCGCGGCCTGGGCGGAGGCGGTGCGGCGCTCGGGCAGGGTGGCCTTCTACAGCGCCGCCGCCGGTAGTGCCGCCTCGCTGGCGATCGGCCGCAAGCTGTCCGGCGCTCCCTACGCGGTGATGACGCACTACCGGCGGCCGGCCAGCACTACTGGGTAGCGCGCCGGGCGAAAGGCCGCTAGGGTCCGGGTCGTGCCAGGCCGGCGTCGGTAGTCAATCAGTAGAAGAGGACAGGTCTGTTGCCGCGGATCGCGCCGTTTCGGGGAATGCGCTTCCGGGAAGAGGTCTGCGGGCCCACCGGGAGCCTGCTGGCCACGGCCTACGACGCGGTCGACGACCGCCTCACCCACAAGCTGCTGTCGGCCAGCGCCCACAACGTGCTGCGGCTGGAACTGCCGGCCGTCACCCCGGCTCCGGACCAGGACCACTACGAGGCCGCCGCCGACCTGTTCGCCCGCTGGCGGGCCGAGGGCGCGCTGGTCCCCGACCCGGAACCGGCCTACTACGTGCTGGGCCACGACTTCGTGCACCGCGGGCGGCGCCTGACCCAGCTGGGTTTGGTGTGCCTGTGCTCGCTGCACGACTGGGACGACAAAGAGATTCTTCCCCACGAACGCACCCACCCGGGCCCGCGCGAAGGGCGGTTGCGCCACCTGCGGGCGCTGCGGGCCACCTTCAGCCTGGGCATATTGGTGGCCCGCGACCCGGACCGCGAACTGCGCGACTTCCTGGAAGCGGTCGCCGAGGGACCGGAACTCGCCGGAGTGCAACGCAACTGGTTCGACGGCCACCGCATCTGGCGGGTCGATCCGGAGACGGTGCCGCCGGCGGCGCTGGCGGCGGCCGGGCAGGCGCCGCTCTACATGGGCGACGGCCATCACCGCTACGAGGCGGCGCTGGCCTACCGGGACGAGGTCGATGGCGGGTTAGAAGTCACGCCGGAGCCAACAATCCCGGCCTACTCAACAACCCCATCGGAGGTGCCGGCCCCGCCGGCACCGGAGAACAAAAAGGGACGCTGTGCGTCCTTCGCCATGGGGTATGTGGTATCGGCGCAGGATCCCGGTCTGCTGGTGCTCGGCGCGCACCGGGTATTGCGGACCGACATCGACTCGCTGGCGCCGCTGGTCGAGGCCGGCTGGGAAGTCTCCGAGCGGCTTCCCGCGGCGGCGGTGCTGGGGCGGGTGGCGGCGCTGGAGCGGCAGAGCCCGGACGCCGACGCCGACCCCGGTCTCTGGCACGTCGGGCCCGACGAAGCCCGCCGCCTGACGCTCCCGGCGGCGGCGCTGCGGCGCTGGGCGGTGGCCGGGCAGTCGACGCTCTGGAACCGGCAGGAATCCGGCCTGGTGGACCGGCAGTTGCTGCTGCGCCTGTCGGCCGACGACGGCGACGTCACCTACACCCGCGACACCCGGTTGGCGGTGGCGCTGGTGCGCAACGGCGGAGCCGGCTCGGCGCTGCTGATGCCGGCGCTGGATCTGGCGCGGGTGATGGCGATCGCCGACGCCGGCGAGATCCTGCCGGCCAAGACGACCCACTTCTACCCGAAGCCGCCGGCCGGCCTGGTGATGCGCTGGCTCGACGCTGTCCCCGACAGCTTTCTCTCTGACTGACTGCCGCGCGTTGTAACCCGGCAACAGGACCAACCGAGCCGGGGACACAGCAAAGAGCCGCGCCCCGGAGGGCGCGGCTCTCGCTCTCGCCGACCGAAATTTGCCAGGCAGCTAGGCGGAGGCGATCTCCGGGACGTTTTTGAGTGCCTCGGCGATCAACTCGTCCGAGTGCGCGTAGTCGCCCAGGTTGCCCGCCAGGTACTCGTCGTAGGCGGTCATGTCGAAGTAGCCGTGGCCGCTCAGCCCGAACAGGATCACGGTCTCCTTGCCGGCTTCCTTGGCCCGCACGGCCTCGTCGACCGCCGCCTTGACCGCGTGCGCCGACTCCGGCGCCGGGATGATGCCCTCGGCCGCGGCGAAGGTCACCGCCGCCTCGAACACCGGGTTCTGCGGGTAGGCCACCGCCTCGATCAGGCCCTCGTGGTGCAGCTGGCAGAGCAGCGGAGCGTCGCCGTGGTAGCGCAGCCCGCCGGCGTGGATGCCCGCCGGCACAAACGTGTGGCCCAGGGTGTGCATTTTCACCAGCGGCGCCATCCCGGCCGTGTCGCCGAAGTCGTACACGTACTGGCCCTTGGTCAGCGTCGGGCAGGCGGTTGGCTCGACGGCCATCAGGCGGACATCGGGATTGTCGCCGCCCAGCTTGTCGGCCATGAACGGGAACGTCAGCCCGGCCATGTTGCTGCCGCCGCCCACGCAGCCGATCACCACGTCCGGGTACTCGCCGGCCTTCGCCATCTGCTTTTTCGATTCCAGGCCCACGATGGTCTGGTGGGTCAGGACGTGATTCAGCACGCTGCCCAGCGAGTAGCGGGTGTCGTCGTGGGTGGCCGCGTCTTCGACGGCCTCACTGATGGCGATTCCCAGGCTGCCCGACGAGTCCGGGCCCTGCTCCAGGATGCCGCGGCCGGCGTTGGTCTTGTTGCTCGGGCTGGCGGTCACGTCCGCGCCGAAGGTCTCCATGAACGCCCGCCGGTAGGGCTTCTGGTCGTAGCTGATCTTGACCATGTACACCGAGCATTCCAGGTCGAAGAACTTGCACGCCATCGCCATCGCGCTGCCCCACTGGCCGGCGCCGGTCTCGGTGGCGATCCGGGTTACGCCCTCGGCCTTGTTGTAGTAGGCCTGCGCGATCGCGGTGTTCGGCTTGTGGCTGCCGGCCGGGCTGACGCCCTCGTACTTGTAGTAAATGTGCGCCGGGGTGCCCAGGGCCTTTTCCAGGCGGTGGGCGCGCTGCAGCGGCGACGGCCGCCACAGGCGGTAGATCTCCAGGATTTCTTCCGGGATGTCGATCCAGCGGTCCTGGCTGACCTCCTGCAGGATCAGCCCCATCGGGAACAGCGGCGCCAGGTCGTCGGGGCCGATCGGCTGGTGGGTGCCCGGGTGCAGCGGCGGCGATGGCGGACTCGGCAGGTCCGGCGCGATGTTGTACCACTGGGTTGGAATCTCGTTTTCGGCGAGCAGGAATTTCGTGGTGGCCACCGGCGTATCCCCCTGTGAGGTGAGGCGTTCTCCCCTGAGTTGGCGTGAGGGCGGCAGTATATACGGCGGGCGGTCCGGCCGGTTTGCGCGGCGTGGATCGGGGGGCTAGAGCATCGGCAGCGGCCCTGGCGGAAGCGTCACCGGAGCGCGCCGGCCGTGCCACCTTGGAGCCGGAAAGCCGCTACAGCATCGGCAGTGGCTCGGCGCGCTCCTCGTTCTTGACGCTGATCGCCGCCGCCATGCGTCCGGCGATCTCGGCGTAGGCCGCCGCCTGCGGGTTGGATTCGTCGGCCGCCACCGGGGTGCCGCTGTCGCCGCCGACCCGGATCGCCTGGTCCAGCGAAATCTCGCCCAGGAACTCGATGCCCTGCTTCTCCGCCGCTTCGCGGGCACCGCCGTGACCGAAGATCTCCAGCCGCGAGCCGTCCGCCGGGTTCAGGAAGTAGGACATGTTCTCCACCAGCCCCAGCACCGGCACGCTCAACTTCTCCCACATCGAGATGCTGCGCAACACGTCCTGCAGCGCCACCGCCTGCGGGGTCGAAACGATCAGCGCCCCGGCCACCGGCACCAGTTGCGCCAGCGAGAGCGAGGCGTCGCCGGTGCCCGGCGGCATATCGATCAGCAGGTAGTCCAGCTCGCCCCAGTCCACGTCGTTGAGCAACTGACTCAGCGCGCCGCCGATCATCGGCCCGCGCCAGATCACCGGCGCGCCCTCTTCGAGCATGAAGCCCAGCGACATCAGCTTGATCCCGTGGGCCTCGATCGGCGCGATCTTGCCCCCGACGGTCATCGGCGCGCCCTCGGCGCCGAGCATGATCGGAATGTTCGGCCCGTACACGTCGGCGTCCAGGATGCCCACGCTGGCGCCCTGGCGAGCCAGCGCGATCGCCAGATTCACCGTTGTGGTTGTCTTGCCCACACCGCCCTTGCCGCTGGCCACCGCCACCGCGTTCTTGATGCCCGGAATCGGCGCCGCTTCGCCCATGCTGCCACCCTGGCTGACCTCGGCGGTCATGTTGATTTCCACCGACTCGACCCAGTCCAGCTGCTGCAGCCCCACCCGCACCCGGCGGTCGATCTCGTCCCGCAGCGGGCAGGCCGGCGTGGTCAGCACCACCGTCAGCGAAACCTGGCCGCCGTCGATCTCGATATCGCGGGCCATATTGAGGGTCACGAGGTCCTTGTGCAGTTCCGGGTCCTCGACCGTCCGCAGGGCATCCATGACCTGATCCAGGCGTTGCTGATCCATGTGGGGCTCCAATGGTGGGGGTGTGCCGGTGAGTCGGTTGGTTTGGCCCGCAATTCTATTGAATGACGTTAGCCTGCGGCTAGCGGTGTTGGTAGGCTTGACGGAGTCGAGGCCGCCGGACCGCCTGGATGCCGGCGCGACAAGGAGCAGGAACCCGTTGGACGACACCCCTCCGGACGCTGAATTCCAGCGCCCGCCGCTGGTGGAATTGGGCGAAAAGAACGGCGCCATCGGCGTGCTCACCACCACCCTCGATAAGCTGATGACCTGGGGCGCGTCGAACTCCATCTGGCCCATGACTTTCGGGCTGGCCTGCTGCGCCATCGAGTACATGGCCGCCTGGGGTCCGGTGTACGACATGGACCGCTTCGGCGTCATCCTGCGGGCCTCCCCGCGCCAGTCCGACGTGATGGTCGTGGCCGGCACCGTCACCAACAAGATGGCCCCGGTCGTGCGCCGGCTCTACGACCAGATGCCCGACCCGAAATACGTGATCGCGATGGGCATCTGCACCATCGCCGGCGGGCCCTTCCGCAGCTACGGCGCCCTGCAGGGCGTGGACCGGATCGTCCCGGTGGATGTGCACATCCCCGGCTGCCCGCCCCGGCCGGAAGCCTTCATCGAAGGCATTCAGTTGCTGCAAGCGAAGATGAAGCAGGAAGGCGTCCTGCACTGGCAGCCGCGGCCGATGCCGCCGATGCCCAGCGGGATCGGCCACGCGCTGGAGGCCCCCGAAGACGGCGAGACGATCTCGAAGGTCCCGCCGGGGATGCTGCCGCCGCACCGCTAAGGGGCCGGCGATTGGGGAAGGGGGGCGGAGAGGGGCAGGCAGGTGCGCCGGGTCCGAAGGCTGCTGAACGCCACCGGGCCGGCCTGGGCCCAGTTCGCGCTGCTCATCGGTCTATACCCGCTGTACCTGGCTACCCGGCTGCGCTCCGCCGGCGCCACCGTCGAGGCCCTGGCCAATGCCCGCGGGCTGGTGGACCTGGAGCGCTCCCTGGGCCTGCTGGTCGAGCCCGATGTGCAGGGTTGGGTGGTGGACTCACGCTTCTGGGGCACGCTGGCGAACCTGCTCTATATCGTCCCGCATTTCCCCATGGTGCTGGGTCTGCTGTGGTGGGCCTACCGGCGGCGGCCGCATCGCTACCTGCTTCTACGCAACACCTTCCTGTTTTCGAGCCTGGTCGGGTTCGCGATCTTCGTGCTGTACCCGGTCGCGCCGCCGGTCGACCTGCCCGAGTTGGGCCTGGTGGACACCCTGGAGCGCTACGGTCCGCTGGGCTATCACCTGGGGGCCGACCCGCTTCGCAACGCACTCGCGGCGGTGCCTAGTCTGCACGTGGTCTACGCGTTGCTGGCGTCGATCGGATTCCTGCGTCTGTCGGGTTCGATTCCCTGGCGCGGAGTCGCGCTGCTGTATCTGCCGGTGGTGATCTTCGCCATCGTCGCCACCGGCAATCACTTTCTGCTCGACGCGGTGGCCGCCGTCCCGGTGCTGGCATTGGGCTACTGGCTGGCGCGGCGGCTTTCCGGCTAGTCACTTCCTGGCGACGGTCCATGGGGCCGAGCGGCGGTGCGCGACCACGAACCGAGATGAACCCACCGGTGGTTTCGGGGGTCCTCTTCTCGCTGCTGTCGGACCGCGTGACCCTTCCGGGAGAGTGAAAGCGCCGGTGGCGCCGCCGGCACCTTTATACTGGTGATTCGAGCCGCTCCCGCGCGTGCGGCCGGCGGACACAAACCCCAACAAGAACCAGGGCGTGGAGACGAGACCATGCGAGTGATTACCCGCGGCGATCTGGACGGGCTAGCCAGCACCGTGTTCGTGAGCATCATGCACGATGTCACCGACATCCGCTTCGCGCACCCCCGCGACATGCAGGAGGGCGAAGTCGAGGTCACCGCCGACGACATCATCGTCAACCTGCCCTTCGTGCCCGGCTGCGGGATGTGGTTCGACCATCACGGCTCCGAGGGTGACCGGGTCGACGTCGAGGGTGACTTCGTCGGCAAGTACGGCATCGCACCGTCGGCCGCACGGCTGATTTTTGACTACTACGACTCCCCCGACCTGGCGCCGTTTGCCGACATGCTCGAGTACGTGGACCGGGTCGATGCCGCCGACCTCTCGGTGGAGGACGTCACCGCGCCGGAGGGCTGGGTGGCGCTGGGCTACACCTGCGACCCGCGCTCCGGGCTGGGCCGCTTCCAGGACTACTTCCATCTCCTGATCGACCTGGTCAAGAAGCAGACCCCGATCGACGAGATAATGCGGAACCCGGAAGTGCAGACCCGTGTCGAGTCCCTGGAAGACGACCAGGTGCGGTTCTCGGCGTTCCTGGTCAACAACTCGATCATGGACGGCAACGTGATCATCACCGACCTGCGCGACCAGACCGACGTGCCGCGCGGCAACCGCTTTCTGATTTACACGCTGTTCGAGGACGCCAACGTCTCGGCGCGCATCTTCGGCGGCATCAACAACTCGACGGTGGTGGCGCTGGGGCACAGCATCTTCAACCGCAGCTGCCAGACCGATGTTGGCAAGTTGCTGGCCGAGTACGGCGGTGGCGGCCACCCTGGCGCGGGCACGGCGCAGTTCCCGGCGGCCGAGGCGGCGCCGCAACTCCAGGAAATTATCGAGCGCCTGAAGGACGCGGGCTAGGCCGGGCGACCGGGCGTTCGTCAGGAACCGAGTGGGATAGATGACCGCCATGATCCGCACCACCGCCGGCGACATCGCGCCGCCCGAAGACGGCTACGTGCTGGCCCACGAGCACGTGCATACGGATTTGAAATCCGTTCGCGACGGCGGCGGCCGCCAGGTCACCGTGGCGGAAATCGAAGAGGTGACACTGCCGAAGCTCGAGCGCGCCGCCGACGCCGGCGTGAAGCTGCTGATCGAATGCACCCCGCCCTACGTCGGCTATCACCCGGAGGCGGTGCACGCCGCCACTTCGGCCGCCGGCATCGCGCTGGTGGTGGCCACCGGGCTCTACAAGGATGACTACCAGCCCGACTGGGCGCACCGGGCCAAGCCGGAGGCGCTGGCCGAGTGGATGGAGGGCGCACTGACCGAAGGTTGGGCCGGTGGCTGGAAGGCCGGCTTCATCAAGCTGGCCGTCACCGACCGCGGCATCACCGACCAGGAGCGCAAGGTCCTGCAGGCGGCCATCGCGGCTTCAAAAAGCACCGGCGCGCCGATCGCGGTCCACTGCCCGGTCGGCGCCAACGCGCTGGAGTACCTGGACGAAATGGCGGCCGCCGGGCTCGACGCCGACCGCTTCCTGCAGGTCCACGCCCACGCCGAGGATGACTTCGACATCCACCTGGAGGTGCTGCGGCGCGGCGGCTGGATCGAATACGACCTGATCGGCAGCCCGCGCTTCACCGACGACTTCTTCGTGAAGCTGATCCGGCGGGTGCTGGAGGCCGGCTTCGGCGACCGCCTGCTGCTGTCGCAAGACGTCTGCGGCTACCTGGTGGACCGCGATCCGCCCTTCGACATGCGCGAATACGCCTACCTGTTCACCGACTTCGTACCCCGGCTGGCGGTGTCGGGGGTGGGGGCGGGCGACCGCGACCGCCTGCTACGGGCGAACCCGGGCCGGTTCTTCTCGCTACGGTCCTAGCGAGATCAGGCGGGAGTCGGGGTTGCGGGAGTGCGCCCCGGCAGCGACAGGGCCCGGGCCGCGATGGCGCCCACGGCCACCGGCAACGGAGTGGCGTCGGTGTCGATCGTAAGATCGTACGCGGTGGGATCGCCCCAGTTGCGCCCGAGGGCGGTGCGGACGAAGTCTTCCCGGATGCGGTCGGAGCTGATCACGATCTCGGTGGCCCGGGCAACGGAGAGGTTGCCCCCGGTCGCCAGACGGACGATGCGACGTTCGCGGGACCCGACGATACGGACCCGGATGGTGTCGCTTTCGCCGGCAAGCAGGAAGTTGGCGCCGCGCCCCAGGATGACCGCGTGGTCGCTTTCGGCGACGGTTTCGACGAAGACTCGCAGCAGCCCGGCGTAGAACTGCGCCGACTGGCGTTGGGTGGGGCGGTGTTCGTAGGCGCCGAAGCTGTCCGGACGGGTGGACGAGCCGGGTACGCGACGCAGGTCTCCCAACACCTCCAGGGTAGCCGCCGCGACCAGGGGATCGGTGCCGTGGGGCACGGCCGCCAGCTCGTCCCAGCCGGGGGTGAACACGGCGATGTTCAGAGCGCGTTCCACCGAGCGCCGGTCCACAAACGCATAGCCCAGTTGCTCGGCCAGGCGGCGGGCGATTTGATGGCCCCCGGTGGCTCGCTGGCGGGCGATGGTGATGATTGCCACGATGCAAACCCCGATTCGCAAACAGTCGGGAACCGGCCTCCCCTGGTATGCCTCCGTGCCGGTTCCGTGTGATAAAGGTTAGGTCGGCCGGCTAAACGCTCGGTCCACCGCCGCGGGCCGATTAATCAACATCTCGTCACAATCCACGGTCGGCGGTGGATTCTCCGCCGGGGCCCGGTTGCCGCGACGCCTATTCGGTCGCGCTGATTCCGTTCGGCGGCAGCAGGGCGAACTCGTAGGCGTCCGCCAGGGCGATCCACGAGGCCTCGACCACGTTGGTCGAACTGCCCACCGTGCCCCATTCGCGCTCGCCGTCCGAGGACAGGATCAGCACCCGGGTGCCGGCGGCGGTGCCGGCTTCGCTGTCGAGAATACGCACCTTGTAGTCAATAAGCCGCACCGCGGCGACCGCCGGGAAGGCCGGCAGCAGGGCCTTGCGAAAGGCCTCGTCCAGCGCGCTGACCGGGCCGTTGCCCTCGCCGGCGGTGTGGACGATCTGGTCGTCGATGCGGATCTTGACCATCGCTTCGGAGAGCGACGACTGGCCGTCGCGAGTCTCGGCGAAGGCCATGAAGTCAACCAGCTCGAACGGCGGCTGGTAGCCCGTTTCCTTGCGCCGCAGGATCAGCTCGAACGACGCCTCGGCGCCCTCGAATTGGAATCCCTCGGCCTCCAGCAACTTCAGCGTCGATGCGGTGGCGGCGGCGCCCTCGCGGGACTGGGCGATGCCCAGCTGGGCGGCCCGGGCGGCCACGCTGGCGGTGCCGGCCAACTCCGACACCAGGATGCGCTGCTGATTGCCCACGGCGGCCGGATCGACGTGCTGGTAGGCCTGGTCGTACTTGGCCGTCGCGCTGGCGTGGTAGCCGGCCTTGTGGGCGAACGCGCTGTGGCCCACGTAGGCCATCTGCATCGGCGGGTTCATGTTGGCGATCTCGGACACGTAGTGCGACAGGTCGGTCAGATGGCCCAGTTGCTCCGCTGCCACGCAGTCGTAGCCGAGCTTCAGTTGCAGGTTGGGGATCACGGTGCAGAGATTGGCGTTGCCGGTGCGCTCGCCCAGGCCGTTGATGGTGCCGTGGATCTGGGTGGCCCCGGCGGCGACCCCGGCCAGGGTCCCGGCGGCGGCCAGGTCGGCGTCGTTGTGGGTGTGGATGCCCACCGCGCAACTCGTGCGCTTCACGACCTCGGCGGTGATGTCGTGCAGTTCGTCCACCAGCGAGCCGCCGTTGGTGTCGCAGAGGGCGATCCAGTCGGCGCCGGCCTTTTCGGCGGCGTCCACGCAGGCCAGGGTGAAGTCGCGGTCGGCCTTGAAGCCATCGAAAAAGTGCTCCGCATCGACGATTACCTCGACGCCCTGTGCCTTCAGGTAGGCGACCGTGTCGGCGATCATCGCCAGCCCCTCGGTGTGATCGGTCTCAAGGATGCGGCTCACCTGGAACTCGGAGAACTTGGCCACGATCGCCATCGCCGGCGCGCCGGTAGCGACGAGGGCCTGGATCCCGGCGTCGTCCTCGCAGCGGACGTTCTTGTAGCGGGTGGCGCCGAAGGCGGTGATCCGCGAGTTCTGCCAGGTCATCGCCACCGCCTGCCGGAAGAACTCCTGGTCCTTCGGGTTGGCCCCGGCGAAGCCGCCCTCGATGTAGTCCATGCCGAAATCGTCCAGCCGGCGGGCGATCTTGAGTTTGTCGGACGAGGAAAAGGAGATGCCTTCGCCCTGCGCGCCGTCGCGGAGGGTGGTGTCGAGGAGGAGTACTTTGCTCATTTGGAGGCTGACTTTCTTGGTGATGGGGTGGACATTCGCGGGATCGGCCCCGGCCGCTCGGCGGGGTTAGTGAGCGGTGATCTCCGCAATGATCGCGTCGCCCATGCCGGCGGTGCCGACACGGTGCGACCCATCCTCCTGGATGTCCGGAGTGCGTACTCCACGGGCCAGGACGGCGTCGACGGCGTGCTCGACGGCGCTGGCTTCGGTTTCGAGTTCAAACGAGTGCCGCAGCATCAGGGCGGCGCTGAGAATTGTCGCGATCGGGTTGGCGATGTCGCGGCCGGCGATGTCGTTGGCCGCGCCGTGGATCGGTTCGTACAGCCCGGCCCGGCCCTCGCCAAGGCTGGCCGAGGGCAGCACGCCCAGCGACGCGGCCAGCACGGCCATCTCGTCGCTGAGGATGTCTCCGAACAGGTTGCCGGTCACGACCACGTCAAAATCCCGCGGTGTCTGCACGAGTCTCATAGAAAAAGCATCGACAAGTATGCTCTCGAACTTGATATCCGGGAACCCCGCGGCCACCTCCTCGGCGACCCGCCGCCAGAGGGCCGAACTCTCCAGCACGTTGGCCTTGTCCACCGAGGTAACCCGCCCGTGGCGGCCGCTGGCCAGTTCAAACGCCCGGGTGACGACCCGCCGGACTTCGTGCTCCGAATACACCATCGTGTCCCGGGCGGCCGGTTCTCCATCGACTTCGTAGGGCCCGCGCGGCTCGCCGAAATAGGCGCCGCCGGTGAGTTCGCGCAGCACCAGTATATCCACCCCGCGCAGCACCTCGGGCTTGACCGGGGAGGCGTCGATGAGGTGGTCGATCACCTTCATCGGGCGCAGGTTGGCCCAGAGTTCCAGTTCCCGCCGCAGCGTCAGCACGGCCCGCTCCGGGTGGCGACCATTGACGGGCACGCCGCCGGCGATGCCGCAGGCGCCAAGCAGGATGGAGTCGGCGGCGCGGGCGCGGTCGATCACTTCGTCAGTCAGTTCGATGCCGTGTTTTTCGACGGCACCGGCGCCGATTACGGCGTGCTCGGCGGTAAACGTATGACCGAAGCGTTCACCGACCGCCTCCAGGACGCGGCGGCCCTGGGCGACGATTTCGGGCCCGATGCCGTCGCCGGGGGTGTAGAGGATGTGGAACTCAGCCATGTTCTTGGGAAAGCCTTCTAGATGAGCCCGGCGACGAAGTCGCCCATTTCCGATGTGCCCATGCCCATCCGCCCGGCGCTCATCGATTCGATGCGGCCGCTCTCCAGCGCCTTGATGACGGCGTTCTCGACCCGGTCGGCGGCGTCAGCCTCGCCCAGGTGACTCAGCATCATCTGCGCCGCGTTGATGGCCGCCAGCGGGTTGATTACGTCCTGCCCGGTGTACTTCGGGGCCGAGCCGCCGATCGGCTCGAACATCGAAACCCCTTCAGGGTTGATGTTGCCGCCGGCGGCGATCCCCATGCCGCCCTGGATCATTGCCCCCAGGTCGGTGATGATGTCGCCGAAGAGGTTGTCGGTGACCAGCACGTCGAACCATTCCGGGTTCTTGACGAACCACATGCAGGCCGCGTCGACGTGCATGTAGTCGCGCTTGATGTCCGGGTATTCCTCGCCGATTTCGTTGAAGGCGCGCCACCAGGTGGCGCCGGCGAAGGTGAGCACGTTGGTCTTGAACACCAGGTGCAGCAGCTTCTCGCGGTCGCGCTGGCGGGTCAGTTCAAAGGCATAGCGGATGGCCCGGGCGGCGCCGTGGAAGGTGGTCTGGTTGACCTGGGTCGAAACCTCCTGCGGGGTGCCCTCGTAGAGAATCCCGCCCATGCCGGCGTAGATGCCCTCGGTGTTTTCACGGACCACGGTGAAATCGATGTCCTCGGGGCCCTTGTCGCGCAGCGGGGTCTCGACGTTGGGATACAGCTTCACCGGACGCAGGTTGACGTACTGGTCCAGCTGGAAACGGGCGCTCAGCAGGATGCCCTTCTCCAGGATGCCCGGGGCGACGTCCGGGTGGCCGATCGCGCCGAGCAGGATGGCGTCGAATTCGCGCAGTTCGTCGACCGCGCCCTCCGGCAGGGTCTCGCCGGTCTTCAGGTAGTGCTCGCCGCCCCAGCCGAACTCGATGGTCTGGTAGGGAACCCCGGTGGCGTCCATCGCCTTCAGGGCCTCGACGATTACTTCGGGGCCGGTGCCGTCGCCGGGGATGACCGCGATGTTGTACATGGGAATTGATCCTCAGGGGTGCCGGTGGCGCGGGTTGGCGGCGCCCCGGGTTGGAGTCGGGAGCGACAGTTTAGCCGGAGAGGCCGGCCAGGTAGGGCCGACGGTTGGGGACGGACTCGGTTCGGAGCTAGCCGCCGAACCCCGCGATGTAGGGAAGACGGTCGTGGACCGACTGCGTCTCGTCGGGGGCGCCCAGCAATTCGCCCAGTGCGTCCCAGCGGCCGCTGATCAGGCTTTCCCGCACGGCCTCCGGCATCCCGGCAGAAAAGCTCAGGTCGCCCATGGAGACGGTGCCGGCCTTGAGGTCGATGCTGATTACGGCGCCCGGGTCGGCGTCGGCAGCGTCCTGCAGTTGCCCGATCTCCGCTTCGTCGAGCACCACGCAGGGAATCCCCAGCGTCAGGCTGTTGCCGAAGAAGATCTCGCCAAAGCTCTGCCCGACCACCGCGCTGATGCCCCAGCGCCGCAAAGCCTGCGGGGCGTGCTCGCGCGACGAGCCGGAGCCGAAGTTGTTGTTGACCAGCAGGATCGCGGCGTCGGCGAAGCGCGAGTCGTCGAAGGGGTGCTTGCCGCCGGCCTGCGCGCGGTCGTCCTCGAAGGCATGCTCGCCGAGTCCGTCGAAGGTGACGGCCCGCAGGTAGCGCGCCGGGATGATGCGGTCGGTGTCGATGTCGTTGCCGCGCACGGGAATCCCCGTGCCGGAAACGCTCGTGATGTTCGATTCAGCCATATTGTTGCTCCCGGTTTCCTAGACGAGTTCGCGGACGTCGGTGACTTCGCCGCTGATGGCGGCCGCGGCCACCATCGCCGGGCTCATCAGCAAGGTGCGCCCGGTGGGGCTGCCCTGGCGGCCCTTGAAATTGCGGTTGCTGGTCGAGGCCGACATCTGGTCGCCGACCAGCTTGTCGGAGTTCATCGCCAGGCACATCGAGCAGCCGGCCTCGCGCCATTCGAATCCGGCGGCGCGGAAGATCTCGTCCAGGCCCATTTCCTCGGCCTGCTCTCGGACCCGCTGTGAGCCGGGCACCGCCAGCGCCTTGACTCCGGCGGCGACCCGGCGGCCTTCCACCACCGCGGCGGCCTCGCGTAGATCGGAAAGCCGGCCGTTGGTGCAGGAGCCGATGAAGGCCACGTCAATCGCGCGCCCGGCGATCGGCTGGCCGGCCTCGAGTTGCATGAACTCCAGCGCCTCGGCGGCGCTCGCGGCGTCCGGTCCGTCCAGCTGCGCCGGATCGGGCACCGGCTGACCGACACCGACCACATGCCCCGGGTTGATGCCCCAGGTGACCATCGGCTCGATCGCCGCGCCGTCCATCGAGACCACGTCGTCGTAGTCGGCGTTGACCTCGCTGCGCAGCCCGCCCCACCAGTCCGTCGCCCGGTCGAAGTCGCCCCCGGCCGGCGCGTAGGGCCGGCCGCGCAGGAACTTGTAGGCGGTCTCGTCGGGGTTTACATAGCCGATCCGGGCGCCGCCTTCGATGGACATATTGCAGACCGTCAGCCGCCCTTCCATGGACATGCTGTCGAAGACCTCGCCGGCGTACTCGTAGGCGTAGCCGACGCCCCCGTGGACGCCCAGCCGGCCGATGATGTGCAAAATGACGTCCTTGGCGAAGACGCCGTTGCCGAGCCGGCCGTTGACCTCGATGCGGCGCAGCTTCGGCTTCTCGACCGCCATGCACTGCGTGGCCAATACGTCGCGCACTTGCGAGGTGCCGATGCCGAAGGCCACCGCCCCCAGCGCCCCGTGGGTGCTGGTGTGGCTGTCGCCGCAGGCGATCGTCATGCCCGGCTGGGTGAGCCCCAGCTCCGGCCCGATCACGTGCACGATGCCCTGCCGGCCGCTGGCCTCGTCGAAGAACTCGATGCCGCCGTCGGCGACGTTGCGCTCGATCTCCACGAACATCTGCTCGGCCATGTCGTCGGCCAGCGGGCGGGCCTCGCCGTCGGTCGGGATGATGTGATCGACGGTGGCGAAGGTCCGGCCCGGAAAGCGCACGCCAAGGTCGCGCTCGCGCAGCATCTGGAACGCCTGCGGGCTGGTGACCTCGTGGACCAGATGCAGCCCGATGAAGAGCTGGGTCTGGCCGGAGGCGAGTTCGCGGACCGTATGAGCGGCCCAGACCTTGTCCAATAATGTTTCGCGCATGTCGTTGCCTTTCGGGGGCGTGTTGAATTGTCAGGATCGCATATCGAGCGGCGTGACGGAGACTAGACCGAAGCGGTCTCGACTTCCGCCGGCTCGTCGCTGCCCAGTACGTCCAGGAGCCGGTTCAGGGCGTTCATGTAGGCCTGGGCGCTGGCGACGATGATATCGGTGTCGGAGCCGTGCCCGGTGAAGGCGCGGCCGCGCGACTCGATCTTGATCGTCACGCCGCCGAGCGCGTCGATGCCCTCGGTGACCGAAAGGACGGTGAACTCGATCAGCACGTTGGGCACGTCGACGATGCGGTTGATGGCCTGGTAGACGGCGTGCACCGGGCCGTCGCCGAGGGCGGCGTCTTCCAGGACCTTGCCGTCGTCGGTCTTCAGGCGCACGGTGGCCGTCGGAATGCCGTCGGTGCCGCAGGTGACCTGCAACAGGTCCAGCTCGTAGGTCTGGTGGAAGGCGCGGTGGGCGCGGTCCTCCAGGATGGCCTCGATGTCGCGGTCGGTGATTTCCTTCTTGCGGTCGGCAATGCGCTTAAACGACTGGAAGATGTCCTCGAAGGCCTTGTCGTCTTCGATTTCGGCGCCCATCTCCTTCAGGTGATTCCGCACCGCATGGCGGCCGGAGGTCTTGCCGAGCACGATCTTGCTGCCGCCCTGGCCCACGTCTTCGGGGCGCATGATCTCGTAGGTGGTGCGCTCCTTGAGCATGCCGTCCTGGTGCAGGCCGGAGGAGTGGGCGAAGGCGTTGCCGCCCACGATGGCTTTGTTCGGCGGGACCACCATGCCCATGTGCGCGCTGACCATGCGGCTGGTGCGCAGCAACTCCGGGGCGTTGATGGTGGTGTCCGCCTGGTAGAAGTCCTGGCGGGTGCGCAGGGCCATCACAATCTCTTCCAGCGAGGCGTTGCCGGCGCGCTCGCCGACGCCGTTGACGGTGCACTCCACCTGGGTGACGCCGCGCATGACGCCGGTCAGCGAATTGGCCGCCGCATGGCCCAGGTCGTCGTGGCAGTGCACCGACACGATGACGTCGTCGATGCCGGGCACGTTGTCCATGCAGTAGCCGACCAGGTCGCCAAACTCGTCCGGCATCGAGTAGCCGACGGTGTCCGGAATGTTCACGATGGTGGCCCCGGCGCGAATGGCCGTCGCCAGCACCTCGACCAGGAACCCGCGGTCCGAGCGGGTGGCGTCCATGGTCGAGAACTCGACGTGCGGCGCCAGATTGCGGGCGAACTTGACCGTGTGTTCGGTCAGTTCGACCAGCTCGGCGCGGGTGATCTTGAGCTGCTGTTCGAGGTGGATGTCGGAGGTGGAGATGACCGTGTGCAGCAGCGGCGTCGCGGCGTCCTGCAGGGCCTCCCAGGTGCGGGTCAGCTGATCTTCCTTAAAACCGGAAAGCGCCGCGATCTCCACGTCTTTGAACTCGCGCGACATGTACTGCACTGCCGCGAAGTCGCCCGGCGAGGTCGACGGAAAGCCGGCCTCGATGACGGTCACGCCCAGCTTCTGCAACTGGCGGCCGACTTCGATCTTCTCTTCGAGGGTCAGCGCGCCGCCGGCAGCCTGCTCGCCGTCGCGCAACGTAGTGTCGAAAATGCGAATGGTTCTCAATTGTCTGTCCTTCTGAATCGATCGGTGGCTGCCGGCGGGCGGCAGCGCTAAAGAGTGCCCCTGGTTATCCCCTTCCGCGCCGCGAACGGGCGAAGGGGCGGGCAAGCGCGAGGCGCAGTGCTAAAGATAGATCGATTACAGAGGTCATAAGAACCGGAATTTACTCCCGACGGCCTTTGAGGTGCGGCATCATATCACGCAGTTCCTGGCCCACCGTCTCGATCTGGTGGACCTTGTCTTTGTTGCGCAGGGCGCTGTAGGCAGGCCGCCCGGCCTGATTTTCCAGGATCCAGTTGCGGGCGAAAGTGCCGTCCTGGATCTCGGCCAGGATCTCCTTCATCGCCGCGCGCGACTCGTCTCCTATAACTCTCGGCCCGGACACCAGGTCTCCGTACTCGGCGGTGTCACTGATGGAGTAGCGCATGTAGTCGATGCCGCCCTGGTACATCAGGTCGACGATCAATTTCAGCTCGTGCAGGCACTCGAAGTAGGCCAGTTCCGGCTGGTAGCCGGCCTCGACCAGAATCTCGAATCCGGCCTTCACCAGCGCGGTCGTCCCGCCGCAGAGGACGGACTGCTCGCCGAAGAGATCGGTCTCGGTCTCCTCCTGGAAGGTGGTTTCGAGGATGCCGGCCTTGGTGGCGCCCAGCCCGCGGGCATAGGCCAGGGCGGTCTCACGGGCGCGGCCGGTGGCGTCCTGGTGGATCGCGAACAGCGCCGGCACGCCGACGCCCTCCTCGAACTGGTCGCGGACGATGTGCCCCGGCCCCTTGGGGGCGACCATGGCGACGTCCACGTCGTCCGGCGGCACGATTTGGCCGTAGTGGATGTTGAAGCCGTGGGCGAACAGGATCATGTTGCCGGCCTGGAGGTTGGGCGCGATGTCCTTCTCGTAGGCGTCGGGAGCGTCCTGGTCGGGCACGACCACCATGGACAGGTCGGCGCTGGCGACGGCCTCGGCGGTCGGCAGCACCAGCAGGTCGGAACTCTCGGCGCGGGCCCAGGAGCCGCTGCCCTCGCGCAGGCCGACGACCACCTCGACGCCGCTGTCTTTCAGGTTCAGCGCGTGGGCGTGGCCCTGGCTGCCGTAACCGATAACGGCGACCTTCTTGCCTTCAAGTTCGCGGGGATCCGCGTCGGAGTCGTAGTAAACCCTGGCCATCCGGAACCTGCCCTTGTGGTGTTCGACCGCCGCCGGCCGCTATTTGGCGCCGTTTCCCCCCCGGGACATCGAGACTACCCCGGTACGGGTCAGCTCGAGGATGCCGAAGTCGCCGGCGACTTCGAGGAAACGGTCGATAGTGTACGGCGAAGCGGTGATTTCGACTATCAGCGAATCGCGGGCCACGTCGACGATTTCGGCGTCGAAGGCGCGGGCGATGCCCACCACTTCGGCGCGCTCGGCGCTGCGCGCCGACACGCGGATCAGCGCCACCTCTTTATCGACGCGGGCCTCTTCAGTCAGGTCCAGGACCTTGACGACCTCGACCAGCTTGTAGAGCTGCTTTTCGCACTGCTTGATGTGCGGGCCGCGGCCCTCGACGACGATCGTCATCCGCGAGATGCCGGGCACCTCGGAGTGTCCGACGTTGAGGCTGGCGATGTTGTAGCCGCGGCGCCTAAAGAGCATCGCGGCCTTGGTGAGCACGCCGGGGTGATCCTGCACGAGCGCGACCAGGGTGCTGTATTCAATAGCGGCCATGGCTATCCCTCCACCGTTTCGGCGAGACTGGCGCCCGGTTCGACCATCGGGAAGACGTCCTCAAGGGGATCGACCGCGAAGTCGATAAGCACCGGGCCGTCGTGGGCCATCGCCTCGTCGATCGCCTTGCGGGCGTCCTCGTTGGAGCCGGCGCTGATGCCGCGCACGCCGAAGGCTTCGGCGACGGCGGCGAAGTCCGGATTGGCGAGCACCGACGCCTTCAGGCGGCCTTCGTAGAAGCGGTTCTGCCACTGGCGGATCATGCCCAGGTGGCCGTTGTTGAGCACCGCGATTCTCACTGGCAGGTTGTACTCGGCCAGCGCCGCCAGCTCCTGGATGTTGATCTGCAGGCCGCCGTCGCCGGTGATGGACCAAACCGTGTCATCGGGCTTGGCGATCTGCACCCCCATGGCCGCCGGCAGGGAATAGCCCATGCCGCCGAGCCCGCCGGCGGAGAAGAAACTGAGCGGCTTGTCGTAGAAGAAATGCTGCGCGGCCCACATCTGGTTCTGGCCGACGTCGGCGATGACCTTCGCCTCGCCCTTCGTGGCCTCGTAGATGTTGCGCACCACCCGCTGCGGCAGCAATTCATCACTCTCGCGGATCGCGTGCGAGGGGTGATCGGCCTTCAGCGAGTTCAGGCGGCTCAGCCACGCGGCGCGCTCGCCGGACTCGATCTGCGGGTTCAGCGCGCCCAGCGTCAGCTTGACGTCGCCGACGATCGGCACCGCCGTCGGCACGACCTTTTCGATCTCCGCCGGGTCGATGTCGATGTGCACGATATTGGCGTTGGGCGCGAAGTCTTTGACCCGCCCGGTGACGCGGTCGTCGAAGCGCATGCCCAGGGCGATGATCAGGTCGCACTCGTGGACGGCGATATTGGCGTAGTACATCCCGTGCATCCCCAGCATGCCGAACGACAGGTCGTGGGTCTCGGGGAAGTTGCCTACGCCGTGCAGGGTGGTGATGACCGGGATGCTGGCCTTCTCGGCCAGTTCCTTCAGCTCGTCAAACGCCTCGGAGATGGCGATGCCGTGGCCGGCCAGGATCACCGGCTTCTCGGCGGCGTTGATGGCCGCGGCGGCGCGCTGGATCATCCGCTTGTGCCCCAGCCCGGCCGGGCGATAGCCGTGGATCTTGACGTCGGTCGGGGTAGGGATGTCGGTGGTGTCGGTCAACACGTCCTTGGGCACATCGATGTGCACCGGGCCGGGCCGGCCGCTGCGGGCCAGGTAGAACGCCTCGGCGACGATCTGCGGCAACTCCTCGACCTTCTTGACCAGGTAGTTCTGCTTGGTGACCGGGATCGAAACCCCGGTGATGTCGGTCTCCTGGAAGGCGTCGGAGCCGATGAACGGCGTGGCCACCTGGCCGGTGACGAAGATTACCGGCACGGAGTCCATTATCGCGCTGGCCATGCTGGTGACCAGGTTGGTGGCGCCGGGGCCGGAGGTGGCGGTGCAAATGCCGACCCGGTTCAGCGCGCGGGCGTAGCCGTCGGCGGCGTAGCCGGCGCCCTGCTCGTGGCGCATCGAATAGTGCGCCAGGTCGGGGTAGTGATAAAGGGCGTCGTAGAAAGGCAGGCTGGCCCCGCCGGGCATGCCGAAGATGGCGCCGGTGCCTTCGGTCCGCATGGCGTCGCAGAGGATCTGCCCGCCGGTGCGCTGTTTGTTTTCGCTCATTGTTGTTCGCTCGGTTGTTCTAAGGGTGGCCGGCCGCTCGGGCCGGATTGGGTGGGTCCGGGGCTATTCGGAGACGAGCTTGGCGTCTCCGCCGGGTACCACGACCCGCGGCCCGCCTTCGGGGGAGATGTGCACGGTGGTTGGACGGTTCGTTGAGAGGGCCGGCGACTGGCGGCCGGTTCGGAGTGTGCGAGTCTTCTGACCGGCGCGGAGTGTCCGCCCGGTCCGGTTCGTCCGTCGTTCTTGTCTCGGGTCCTGAAACACAAAAAAACCGCCTCTGCGGGGACGGCCTCGGCCGCGGTACCACCCCGCTTGACGGTTCGAAAATCGCCCACTTCATCAGCCCGATCACGGCGGGCGGCCGGCGCTCCCTACTCCCCGAAGGTTTCAGGAGAACGGCTCAAGGGCGACTTGGGCAGTTCCGTTCGCCGGGCTCGCACCATCCCCGGCTCGCTCCTGAACGGGAGGGCCGCTTACTGCTCCCCGTCAAAGCCTTTCATTCAGTTGTCACAACCATCGGCCACCCCAGGACATCACTGAACCCCGGCGTTCAAAGGCGTGAGCGGCAATTCTCAGGGCGAGAGGGAGGGTTGTCAATGAGATTGGGGATGAAGGGAGGTGTCTCGGGCAGGGGTGGATAATGTCCACGATCAAGTTCTGACGATAGAAAGGCGCGCATGGGACTGGGGACTCTGAAGGTCAGCGAGAACGGGCGGTACCTGCTTCAAGAAGACGGCGCGCCGTTCTTCTACCTGGGCGATACCGCGTGGCGGCTGCTGTACAAGCTGGACCGGGCGGAGACCGATCACTACCTGGAAGACCGGGCGGCGAAGGGATTCAACGTGATCCAGATGGTGGTCTTGGACACCCGCTTCGGGCCGAACCAGGACGGCGAGCACGCCTTTCACGATCACGACGTCACCCGGCCGAACGAGAAGTTCTTCCAGCACGTCGACTACGTGGTCGAACGCTGCGCGGAGCTGGGGATGCGGGTCGCGATGTTTCTGAACTGGGGCTACGTGGTGACCGGGATGGTGCTGGGCGGGCGAGAGAAGGTGGAGCCGCTGGTGACCATCGAGAACGCGCATGCGTTCGGGAAG